>NZ_JBFTSF010000054.1:0-28700 GCF_056399905.1 Cupriavidus sp. 01L46 | reverse complement strand
GTCAACTACCTGTGCGGCACGCTGGACGTGCCGGCCGGCCAGATGGCGGCCGTGGTGGCGGCATTCGGCGAGGAAGAAGTCGAGGAATACCGCGTGGGCTTCACCATGCGCGGCGAGAAGGATGTGATCTACGGCATCGTCTGGCCGGTATACGGCCGCGAGTCCGGCGAGATCGATGCCAGCGAGAAGGACAACCCGCTGGAGCAGATCTGCGAGGAACTGCGCAACGCCGGGGTGGAAGACATCTTCCGCCACGCCGCGCTGTTCGACCCCGAGTATTGTGAAGACTGCGGCACGCCGCTTTACGCCGACCGCTCTGGCGAGATCGTCCACGCCGAGTTGCCGGAAGACGCGCCCACGCAGCAGCCGCTGTTCCACTAAGCTGCGTCGCTTCGCCTGACCAACGGCCCGCCTTGCGCGGGCCGTTTTTCCTTCAGCCGGCGGGCGAAGGGCTGATGCAGCGCCACAGCGCATGGCCGGAGGCCGCGTACTTGCGCTCGAACGGCGTGATGGCCTCGGCCGGCTGCCACAGCTCGACCTGCGCAGGCCGGCCGACCAGCGCCRGGGCCCGGGCGAACTCGTCGATATAGACCTGCCAGTTGCTGCGGCACTCCAGGTACCGGCCGCACGCAGCCAGCGCCGGGAACACCGCATGCCCCTGCCAGCGCCGCCCCAGGTGGCCGATCTTGGGCCAGGGGTTGGGATACAGCACGTAATGGCGATCCACCGCGATGCGAGCCGCCTGCAGCATCCGCCAGACGTCGACCAGGTCCGCGCGCGCCCAGGCAAAATTGGCCGGCATCGGACCATCCCACCAGTCCTTGCCCCCGGTCAACCGCTTTTCCGACTGGTCCACGCCGATCACAAAGTGCCCGGGGAACGCCGTGGCCAGGCGCAAGGTGCTCTCCCCCACGCCACAGCCAGCGTCCAGGATCAGCGGGGCCGCCCCGGCCTGCTGCCATTGCTGCAACGCAAGATCCAGCGCGCGCCGGCTTGGCTCGCCGATGGGCTTGCGAAAGGGCTCGGCCAGGTGGCGGGCAAGGCGCGCCTCGAGGTGGTCGTGGACATCGGCCTGGGCCGAGGTGATGGTGCGGGAGTTGGCAAACATGGGCGGGATTCTACCCGGCTGCCGAGCGCTGCGGGATCGCCTGGGCTTGCGGTTCTGGCGACGGGCGTGGACAAATGCCATCCACTGCTGCGAGCATATGGATATGACGTCGATGTCGCACGCAGATGTCGTTTTGACGGCACAATGCGGGCAACCGGGGTGGACAAGCGGGCGGCCCAAGCGTGCCCCGCCACCCCATCTGAGAACCCGCCGCCGCCATCCCATCCTGGCGGCGGCCCGTACGAGGAGCGCATCCCGATGACCGCCACACGCCGCACACGCCGCACACGCCACACCTCCAGCCTCACCGCCATGATGCCGCGCCGCGCGCTGCTGCAAGCCGGTGCCGCGCTCGCGCTCGGCAGTGCCACGCTGATGCTGCTGCCCGCCGGTGCGGCGCAGGCCGAAGACCTGCGCATCGGCTTGTCTGCCGACGTGACCTCGATGGACCCGCAGTGGAACAACTCTGGCCCCAACAACGCCATCGCGCTGCATATCTTCGAGTCGCTGGTGTTCCTCGACAAGAACGCCCGCTACATCCCCGGCCTGGCGCTGTCGTGGAAGCCGGTCAACGCCATCACCTGGGAAATCAAGCTGCGCCCCAACGTGAAATGGCATGACGGCACGCCGTTTACCAGCGAAGACGTYAAGGCCTCGCTCGAACGCCCCGACAAGCTCACCAACAGCCCCGGTTCCTTCACCAGCTACACCAAGCCGATCGCGCGCATCGACACGCCCGACCCGTTGACCGTGCGCCTGACCATGAGCGTGCCGAACTACGCCAACCTGGCCAACGACCTGAACAGCGTGCCGATCATGCCGAAGAAGGTAGCTGCCACGCTGAGCCAGGCGGACTTCGACTCTGGCAAGGCGATGATCGGCACCGGCCCGTTCAAGTTCGTGCGCTTCGCGCGCGGGCAGGAAATCGTGATGGCGAAGAACCCCGATTACTGGGGCCCGAAGACGGAATGGGATCGCGCGATCTTTCGCATCATCACCGACAACGGCGCGCGCAGCGCGGCGCTGCTGTCCGGCGACGTCGACGTGATCGAAAGCGTGCCGTCCGCGGACGTGGCCAAGCTCAGGCAGAACCCCAAGTTCCGCATCGAGCAGCAGGTCTCGTGGCGCACCATCTTCTGGCAGATGGACCAGTCGCGCGACAACCCGCCCTACGTCACCGACAAGGCCGGCAAGCCGCTGGGAAAGAACCCCTTCAAGGACGCACGCGTGCGTGCCGCCATCAGCCGCGCGCTGAACCGCGACGCCATCGTCAGCCGCATCATGGAAGGCCTGGCCGTGCCGGCCTCGTCGATCGTCTCGCCGCAGATCTTCGGCCACCCCGGCACCAAGCCAGAGGCCTATGACCCCGAAGGCGCCAAGAAGCTGCTAGCCGCGGCGGGCTATCCGGATGGCTTCGGCCTGACGCTGCACGCCACCAACAACCGCTACCTGAACGATGCCGCCGTGGCCCAGGCCACCGCCAGCATGCTCACGCGCATCGGCATCCAGACCAAGGTGGAAACGCTGCCGGTAGCCGCGTACTTCACCCGCGCGCGCCAGGGCGACTTTGCGTTCGAGATGCTGGGCTGGGGTTCGGCGGCGGCCGACGTGGCGCTGCGATCGATCACTGGCACGCCGAACCCCAAGACGGGATACGGCACTTGGAACTGGGGCAAATACAGCAATACCCAGCTCGACCAGCTGATCGAGAAATCGCTGACCACGGTGACCAGCGACAAAGCCCGCGAAGAGAACGCCCGCGCCGCGGCCAGGTTCGCCCTGGCCGACCACGCCATCATCCCCTCGCACAGCCAACTGGCGATGTGGGCCATGCGCAAGGACCTGAGGTACGAGGCGCGCACCGACGAATGGTCGCTGGCGCAGTTMTTCCACAAGCAGTAAGAGAGAGGCGGAGAGGCAGAGAGGTGTCTCGCGAGGCGGCGCTGGGCGTTGAACCCGGCGCCGCCAGCCGCCGCGTGGCTTGAATCAGATCCGCAGGCCGTCTTCCTGGTTTGCGTTCGCCGCCCGCAAACCATTCACCCAACTCCGCGCCGGCAACCCGGTCGTATCCTCCAGCACCTTCGCGCGAATCTCCAGCACATCCCACGACACATCGATCGCCGGCCCATTGAAGGCAAGCGCAATGACATTGCCGTCGTGCACTTCGGGGAACACCAGCACACGGTTATCAAACGCTTCGCAGATCCGCACAATGTTCTTTGGGAAGCTGTCGTGGTCGCCGAACAGGTTGATCGTCATCACGCCCGGCGCCTTGAGCACGCGGCGGCACGCCTTGTAGAACGCCGTGGTGTCAAGCACCGGCCCGCGCGCGGTGGCGTCATACAGGTCCACCTGCAGCACATCCAGCGCGCCGGTGTGCGCGCCATCCATCACGTAATCCCACGCATCCTGCTCCCGCACGGTAAGGCGCTCGTCGTCTTCACGCAGGCCGAACATGCTGCGACCCGCAATGATCACGGCCGGGTTGAGTTCCACCGCCGTCACGCGCGCGCGGCTGAACTGGCGATGGCAGAACTTGGTGAGCGCGGCGGCGCCCAGGCCCAGTTGCGTCACGTGAAACTCCGGCGCCGAGGGCGACAGGAACAACAGCCACGCCATCATCTGCTGCGCGTACTCCAGCTCAATGGCATCGGGCTTGCGCAGGCGCATGGCGCCTTGCACCCATTCGGTGCCGAAATGCAGGTAGCGCACGCCGTCCATCTCGGAGAAAGTCACCGGCGCGAAGCGCGGGGTCATGCGCTTTTCCTCGCGCTGCGCGGCTTGCGCGCCGCGCGCGGGACGGCGCGAGGCCACGGCTTCAATCGATTTGCGTTTGAGAAGAGTCATGGTGGTCAGGAAGAATGCATGTAAGCGTGCCGCCCACCGGGGCGGCACGTAAGTCGGTTCGGATCGATCCGGGATCAGGCTTTGCCGAGCGCGCCCTGGGCACGCTGCAGCCACTCCCGGTTGTGCTCGCGGGCGTGGCGCGGCCAGTGCTTGCCGTCGTGCACGATCTCCGCGTACAGCGCCTGGGCACGCTCGCGGTCGGCTGGTTCCCCGCGTGCCGTCAACCAGTCGGCAAACAGGCAGCGCGCGGCGGCATCGTTGGCGCAGGTCAGCGCCTGCTCGAATGCGGCGCGCGTGCCGGGCGCGTCCGACGCGGCCAGCGCGCGCGCGTACAGCAATGCAGGGTCCGCTTGCTGGCGGGCCTGGGGCTGGGCGGCGAACAAGCGCTCCAGCGCTGCCACGGCAGCGGCATGGCCACCGGTGGCGAACTGCGCGCGCGCCAGCCCCAGCAGCAGCGCCGGGTCAGTGGCGAACGGTCCGCTGGCGGCAGCCTCATAGTGTTCCAGCGCGGCTTTGGGCTCGCCGGCCTCAAGCAAGGCGGCGCCCAGGCGCATGCGGTGATCCACGGTGGGCGCGCGGTCGAACGCGTCGCGTGCCTCGCGCACCGCGCGGTTGGGATCGACCAGCTGGCCGATGGCGCGCTTGGCGGCTCGCGCGCCCCGCGTCTGGCGCAGCCCTGGCAGGTAGATGGCGAAGAAATACACCACGCTGCCCAGGCCCGGGAAGGCGAACAGGATCAGCAGCCAGTACATGTTCTGCTGGGTGCGCACCGCGTGCACGGCGAAGAACACGGCGATGATGACGTGAAAACCAATTCCTAGATACGGCATTGTCTATCTATCCTGCAAAGCGTTGGCCGGCGGACTTCCCGCCGGCATGCATGGCCGTGATTGTGACAGATGCGGCCGGGGTGCCCGATGCGGCATGCTACTTGCTACTGTCACAAATGCCTTTTACGGTAAGGCTGTTTTGCGCTTACGTTCTGCGCTTACCTGCCAGGCTTACCTGCCAGGCGTACCTTAGCAAAACCCGAGACGCCCCTCCAACCTGGCCCTCCACGACAAAGGATCCGCAGATATGAGCTACATCCACTTCATCGGTGGTGAAAAAGGCGGCGTCGGCAAATCGCTCGTCGCCCGCCTGCTGGCCCAGCATTTTATCGACCGGAGCATGCCCTTCCTGGGCTTCGACACCGACAAGTCGCACGGCGCCCTGCTGCGCTTCTATGCCGACTTTGCCGCGCCCGCCGTGCTGGACAAGCACGACAGCCTGGACCCCATTATCGAGCACGCCGTGGAAGACCCGCAGCGGCGCATCCTGGTCGACCTCGCGGCCCAGACGCAGCACGCACTCGCAAGATGGATGGACGACGCCGACGTGCTGGCGCTGGCCGAAGAGCATGGCCTGACGCTCACCTGGTGGCATGTGATGGATGCGGGCCGCGACTCGGTCGACCTGCTGCGCCAGTGGCTTGACCAGTTCGGCGGCCGCATCAAGCTGGTGCTGGTCCTCAATGAAGTCCGCGGCGATCGCTTCGAGATCCTGGAAGCCTCGGGCGAACGCGCCCGCGCCGAAGCGCTGGGCGCCAGCGTGATGACGCTGCGCCACCTGCCCGATACCACCATGCAGAAGATCGACCAGCAAAGCACCAGCTTCTGGGCCGCGGTGAATCATCCGGATCGCGCCGCCACCGGGCTCGGCATGCTGGAGCGCCAGCGCGTCAAGGTCTGGCTGAACCGGGCTTATGGGGAGATGGCAGCGCTGGCGTTGTGAGTGGAGTTGTGAGTGGAGTTGTGAGCGGAATCGGCACCTTGAGCATCGCATCGATGCACGTCGGAATCAAAGAGCGCTCGACACGCGGGCGGCCGATGCCCTCGACCCGCGATCCGACGTCCAGGCTCAGGCTGCTGTCCGGCTGGCCCGCCAGCGCGAATATCGGTGCTTAGTTCAGCAGCGCACGCCACAACGCCAGTTTCTGCTCGAAACTACGCGCCGCATGCGCTGGGCTCGATGAGGGCAGCACGACCGTCTCGTAGCCTGCCGCCGCGAACTGCGCGGCGAAACGACCCGACGTACCGCCGTTAAAGCCGACGCGGCGCAATGCAGGCGCCAGCGCCTTGAGCCGTGCGAAATCGTTGGCCTGCGGATAGCGGATATTGGAGTCCAGGCTGCCCTCGCGCACGCAGGCGCCGAGCACGTCCCACACGCCGATGCCATGGGACAGCAGCCGCACCAACCGATCGGCGTAAGGCAAGTCAGCCAGCGGCTCTCCGGTCAGCGCGCCCAGCAGCGGCCAGAACTGGTTGCGTGGATGCGCGTAATACTGCTGCGCCGCCAGCGATGCCGCCCCGGGAAAGCTGCCCAGCACCAGCACGCGGATGTGCCGATCGATGACCGGTGCAAGGCCTTGCTGTAGATCGGGGGAAAGACGACGCGGAGGGGATGCGGGAGATGGGACTGGCATGGGGTGAGTGTACTTGGCCCCGGGGGAGGACAGGCGCCGGCGCGGCTTGTGTGCGTCAGCCTGATGCCGGCGCCCGCCCTCTGCTCCGCCCCCCTCCCCACAGTTGCACACACGCGGGAAAGGGGAACAAGGGAGCAAACCCGCTACGCTTACGCCAGCAGCTTGTTGACGCGCTGCACGTAGATCGACGGATCTTCGAGCGTGCCGCCCTCGGCCAGCAGGGCCTGGTCGAACAGCACATGCACGCGGTCGCCGAAGGCGTCGTCCGTGGGACCGGCCTCCGCCAGCGCGCGCAGCTTTTTCACCAGCGCGTGGTCGGGGTTCAGCTCCAGGATGGGCTGGGCGTCGGGCGCCTTCTGACCAGCCTGCTTCAGCAGGCGTTGCAGGTAGCCGCTCATGTCGCCTTCGTCCGAGACCAGGCAGGAGGCCGACGCGGTCAGGCGCAGCGTGACGCGCACGTCCTTGGCCTTGCCATCCAGCACAGCCTTGGCGCGTTCCAGCACGTCTTTCCAGTCGCCTTCGGCCTTCTCCTGCTCGGCCTTCTCGTCGGCGTCGGCCAGCGCGCCAAGCTCCAGGTCGCCGCGTGCCACCGAGACCAGTTCCTTGCCATCGAACTCGCGCAGGAAGGACAGCATCCATTCGTCCACGCGGTCCGTCAGCAGCAGGACTTCGATGCCCTTCTTGCGGAACACTTCCAGGTGCGGGCTCGACTTGGCCGCGGCCCAGCTATCGGCCGTGACGTAGTAGATCTTGTCCTGGCCTTCCTTCATGCGGCCCACGTAGGCAGCCAGCGCTACGCTCTGCTCGGCGCTGTCCTGATGGGTGGAAGCAAAGCGCACCAGCTTGGCGATGCGCTCCAGGTTGGCGGCGTCTTCGCCCAGGCCTTCCTTGAGGGCCTGGCCGAACTGCTGCCAGAAGGTGGTGTACTTGGCGCGTTCGGCTTCGTCCTCGCTGTCCGCCAGCGTTTCCAGCATCGACAGCACGCGCTTGGTGCAGCCTTCGCGGATGGCCTTCACGTCGCGGCTTTCCTGCAGCAGTTCGCGCGAAACGTTGAGCGGCAGGTCGGCCGAATCCACCACGCCCTTGACGAAGCGCAGGTAAGCCGGCAGCAGCTGCTCGGCATCGTCCATGATGAAGACCCGCTTCACATAGAGCTTGAGGCCGGCCTTGTGGTTACGATCCCACATATCGAACGGCGCGCGCGCCGGCACGTACAGCAGCTGCGTGTATTCGCTGCGGCCTTCGACGCGGTTATGGGTGTAGGCCAGCGGCGCTTCGTTGTCGTGCGCGATGTGCTGGTAGAAAGCGGTGTACTGCTCTTCGGTGATGTCCGACTTGGAGCGGGTCCACAGGGCGCTGGCCTGGTTCACGCTCTCCCACTCGCCCGTTTCCTTGTAGGCGCTGGTCTCGGCATCCCAGACTTCCTTGGGCATGCGGATCGGCAGCGAGATGTGGTCGGAATACTTCTGGATGATGCCCTTGATCTTCCAGGCGGAGAGGAAATCGTCCTCGCCTTCGCGCAGGTGCAGCGTGACGGTGGAACCGCGCTCGGCACGATCGATGGCATCGACGGTGAACTCGCCGTCGCCTGCACTTTCCCAGCGCACGGCTTCGCTGGCGGGCAGGCCGGCGCGGCGCGTTTCCACGGTGACCTTGTCAGCCACGATGAACGCCGAATAGAAGCCCACGCCGAACTGGCCGATCAGGGCGGCGTCCTTCTGCTGGTCGCCGGAGAGCTGCTGGAAGAATTCCTTGGTGCCCGAGCGGGCGATGGTGCCAAGGTTGCGGATCGCCTCGTCGCGGCTCATGCCGATGCCGTTGTCGGTGATCTTCAGCGTGCGGGCCTTGGCGTCGGCCTCGATGCGGATCGCCAGGTCGGCGTCGTTCTCGAGCAGGGCCGGGTTGGCAATCGCCTCGAAGCGCAGCTTGTCAGTGGCGTCGGAAGCATTCGAAACCAGCTCGCGCAGGAAAATTTCCTTGTTGCTGTACAGCGAGTGGATCATCAGGTGCAGCAGTTGCTTCACTTCCGCCTGGAAGCTCATCGTCTCGTGCGGTGCGGTCATGGTTCTCCTCTTAACAATCTTGGCTAACTTGGCTGATTTGGGAATCTAGGCAATGTGGCGGGCTGGCGCCCCGGGAAGGAGGCTGCCGGCCGGCGTCAGGCCGGTGACCCGAAACATAAGGGCGTCCGACCGGTTTTCAAGACGTGACCCGGCTGGGACCCGGTTAGCGCCGCTCCAGCTGGCGCGCCAGGAAAGCCAGCATGGCAGGGTCCTGGCTGCTGGCCACATTGAAGCGCATCCAGCCGGACGGCATCTGCGACGGCGAGAACAAGCTGCCGGGGGCGAACAGGTAGCCCTCCTCATGCCCGGCGACGGCAATGGCGTTGGTATCGCGCCCGGTGTCCGCCCACAGGTACATGCCGGCGTGCTGGCCCGGGAAGAGCGACAGGCCCATCCGCTCGATGGTGCGCCGGGTCTCGTCGCGCGCCCGGTCGAGCCGGTTGCGCACGCGCTCCACGTGCTTGCGGTAGTGGCCTTCGGTCAGCACCTTGTACAGCACGCGCTCGTTGATCTCCGGCGAAGCCAGGCCCGCCAGCAGCTTGCTGTCGGTCAGGGTGGCGGCCAGCTCCGGATGGGCGGCGATAAAGCCCACGCGCAGGTTGGCGGCCAGCGTCTTGGAAAAGCTGCCCAGGTAGATCACCCGGCGCAACTGGTCCAGGCTGGCCAGCCTGGTGGCGGAGTGACCCGGGGGGCACAGATCGCAATAGATGTCGTCCTCGACGATCAGCAGGTCGTACTGCTCGGCGAGGCGCAGGAGCTGGAAGGCCTTGGCGGCCGACAGCGAGGTGCCGRTGGGGTTGTGCAGCACCGAGTTGATCACCATCAGGCGTGGGCGGCGCGCCTGCAGGATGCGCTCCAGCGCCTCCAGGTCCGGGCCCTCGGCGGTGTAGGGCATGCCGATCAGCTGCGCGCCCTGGGCAGCGAAGCGGCCGAACATGACGAACCACGCCGGGTCGCCCACCAGCACGGCGTCGCCGGGGCGCAGGTAGAGCCGGGCGATCAGGTCGAGCGCCTGGGTGATGCCGGAGGTGAGCACGATCTGCTCGGGGGTGGCGCCGATCTCCAGTTCGGCCAGGCGGTTGCGCAGTTGCTGGCGCAGCGGCAGGAAGCCCTGCGGCGTGCCGCTGGCCAGGAAGTGGCTGCCCGGCTGGCGTCCCAGGCCGCGCAGCGCGCTGGCGATCAGGTCGCCGTCGAGCCAGTCGTTGGGCAGGAAGCCCATTCCAGGCGACTTATGCGGCTCGGTCGAGTGGAACATGCTGCGCAGCAGCCAGGTCACGTCGATGTTGCGCGCGCCGGTCGAAACCGGGGCCACCGCCGCCACTTGCGGCGTGCGCTCGCGCACATAGAAGCCCGAGCCGCGGCGGGATTCGAGATAGCCCAGCGCCACCAGCCGCTCATAGGCCTCGACCACGGTGAAGCGCGAGATGCCCTTTTCCTGCGCGAGCTGGCGGATCGAGGGCATGCGCATGCCGGCGCGGAAGACCCGCTCGTCGATGCGCAGCMGCGCCCATTCGGTCAACTGCTCCACCAGCGTCATCTGCGCCGAGGGCACGGGGTCGGGCATGCGCTCGGTGGGGGGCGGCATGACCAGGCGCAATGAGCGCACCTGCTCGTCAGCCTGTTTGCCAGCCTGTTTGCCAGCCTGTTTGCCAGCCTGTTTGCCAGCCTGTTTGCCAGCCTGTTCGCCAGCGTGGAACGCCGCGCCCTCCTGCTTGCCTGCCGCGGCTCCCTTATCCTTGAGCCCTGGCGCAACCGGTTCCCTGCTGTTCATGCCCTGCTCCCACCACTGTACTGAGAATGTTCTGCATAACTGTATCGGTACTGTACCGACAACCTTGTCTACCATCAACACACAATGCCAATTGCCCTCGACCATCTCGTGATCGCCGCGCCCACGCTTGAAGCGGGGGCGCAGCATGTCGCCGACGCGCTCGGCGTGACGCCCCAGCCGGGCGGCGCGCACCCTGGCATGGGCACCCACAATTGCCTGCTCGGCCTGTTCGGCGGCATCTACCTGGAAGTCATCGCCATCGACCCCGAGGCACCGGCCCTCGCGCGCCCGCGCTGGTTTGGCCTGGACACCGAGGCAGTGCAGGCCCGCCTGCGCCATGGTCCCTTCCTGATGCACTGGGTCGCGCGGGTGGAACGCCCCACCGACCTGTCCCTGTGGCAGGCGCAGTACCCCACGCGTATCGCGCCGGTCATCCCGATGACCCGTGGCGACCTGCGCTGGCGCATCACCGTGCCGGAAGACGGCAGACTGCCCGCGTGGCCGGCTGACGATGCACAGGGTACGGACGGCGCGGCGACGCCGGGCGATGGCATCCTCCCCACGCTGATCCAGTGGGATGTATCGACCCATCCGTCGTCCCGGCTGCCGAACCAGGGCCTGGCGCTGCGCTCGCTGCGGGCGCGCCATCCGCAGGCCGCGCGGCTGGCCGAGGCCTTGCAATGGCTGGGCGGCACCCAGTTCGTCCCGGAAGCATCCACGCTCGCGGAACTGAGCGCGGAGATAGAAACGCCCGATGGCGTGCGCACGCTGCGCTGAAGCTAGCGCCGCAAGACACAAAAGAAGCTGCAACCACAAGAACAACCGCCAAGGAGCCCCTTCGATGTCCGCCACCCGCAAACGCTTCGACGACGACGCCTATCTCGGCAGCTGCACCGCCACAGTGGTAGCCGTGCACGCTGACGGCATCGAACTCGACCAGACCGTGTGCTACGCGCGCAGCGGCGGCCAGGCGGGCGATACCGRCACGCTCAAGCTGGCCAACGGCGCGGCCATCGAACTGCTGGAAACCGTGTACGCACCGGACCGCAGCCATATCCTGCACGTGCCGGCGCCGGGTACCGCGCTGCCGGAGCCGGGCGACATCGTGGCCGTCACGATCGACTGGGAGCGCCGCCACCGGCTGATGCGGCTGCATACCTGCCTGCACCTGCTGGGCTCGCTGATCCCGGTGCCAGTGACCGGCTGCGGCATCTCGCCCGACTCGGCGCGCATCGACTTCGACCTGCCGGAATCCACACTCGACAAGGCCGTGCTCACCGAGCAGCTCAATGCGCTGATCGGCGCCGACAGCCGCGTGCAGGTGGAGCGCATCACGTCCGAGCAACTCGCCGAGCAGCCCGAGCTGGTGCGCACGGTGGGCGCGGCGCCGCCTGCTGGCAGCGGCGTCATCCGCATCATCGACATCCCCGGCGTGGACCGCCAGCCTTGCGGTGGCACCCATGTGGCGGCCACCGGCGAGATCGGCGCCGTGCTGGTGACCAAGATAGAAAAGAAGAGCCGCACCAACCGCCGCGTGGTCGTGCAGTTCGCTGCGTGAGAGCGGCAGGACGATAGATGGATCCCGCACTGCTCACCGGGCTGTCGGCCGCCCAGTTCGCCGCACTGCTGTCGCTGATGGCAGTCGGCGCCTTCACGCCCGGCCCCAACACGACGATTGCCGCGGTCACCGGCGCCAACTTTGGCTTGCGCGCCGCGCTGCCGCACTGCGTGGGCGTAGCGTTCGGCTTTGCCAGCATCCTGGCGCTGTGCGCGGCGGGCGTGGGCGCGCTGATCCTGGCCAGCCCGGCGCTAGCGCTGCTGGTGCACGCCGCCGGCGTGCTCTATCTGCTGTGGCTGGCGCTCAAACTGGCGCGCAGCACCGTGCTGTCGGACAAGCAGGTGCTGCKCCCGCTGTCGGTGTGGCAGTCGGCCGTGCTGCAGTACGCCAATATCAAGGCATGGATGCTGGCGCTGGCGACAGCCGCCTCGTATATGGCGGGCGCGCAGTCGCCAGTGCATCGGGCCTTGCTGGTGTGCGCGGTGTTCGCCGTGTTCGGCTTTGTCAGCAATGGCGTGTATGGCGTGATTGGCGCCACGCTGCGGCAATGGCTGCAGGTTGGCCACCGCATCCGCTGGTTCAACCGCGCAATGGGCCTGGCGCTGGCACTCACGGCGCTGTGGATTGCGCTGGCCGGCCGGCCCACCCTGCACTGATTCAAACTCAAACGCCATGGCTGCCAAATCCACCTCTGTCCAACCCATCGCTAGCTCCCCTGCTGACACCCACAGCGGCGGCATGCTGCTTGGCTTTGTCGGCGTCGCCGTGTTCAGCCAGACCTTGCCCTTCACGCGCATGGCTGTGGCCGAACTGGACGCCACCTTCGTCGCGCTCGGCCGTGCGGTGGTGGCGGCGCTGCTGGCGCTGGTGCTGCTGTGGCAGCGCGGCGCGTTCGCCCGCGCGCGCTGTCCCCGGGGCGGCCAGTGGTGGCGCCTGGGGGTGACCTCGCTGGGCGTCGTGGTGGGCTTTCCGCTGTTTTCCTCGCTGGCCATGCGTGAAGTGCCGGCCGGCCACGGCGCCATCATCACCGGCCTGCTGCCGCTGGCCACGGCGGTCTTCGCCGCGTGGTTCGGCCGCGAGCGGCCGTCGCCGGCATTCTGGCTGTCGGCGGCCGGCGGCAGTGCGCTGGTGGTCGCCTTTGCCCTGTGGCAAGGCGCTGGCGGGCTGCAGCATGCCGACTGGCTGCTGTTCGCGGCGATGGTGCTGGGCGCGCTGGGCTATGCCGAGGGCGGCAAGCTGTCGCGCGAGCTTGGCGGGCTGGAAACCATCAGCTGGGCGCTGGCCGTGGCGCTGCCGCTGCTGCTGCCGGTGGTGGCGTGGCTTGGGCTTGCGCATGCCGGCCAGATCGCAGCCGCCACGCCGCGCGCCTGGCTCGGCATGGGCTATGTTTCCGTATTCTCGATGTTCATCGGCTTCCTGTTCTGGTACGCCGGGCTCGCAAAAGGCGGCGTGGCGCGCGTCGGACAGATACAATTGCTGCAGCCGTTCCTCACGCTGGCGGGCGGCGCCCTGCTGCTGGCCGAGCCGCTCGATGCCGTCACCCTGGCGTTTGCGGTGGCGGTGATCGGCGTGGTGGCCCTGGGCCGCCGTACCGCCGTGCGCAGCGCGCCCGCGAGTCCCATGCCCGCGCCCGCCGTCGAAGAACCCCACCCTGCCCCTACGGGACGATCCCTCTGACTGGAGACCCTATGTCCGTTCACGACACCCTTGCCCGCCTCGGCATCGCACTGCCCACCGCTGGCGCACCGGCCGCCGCCTACGTCATGGCCGCGCAAACCGGCAACACCGTATTCCTTTCGGGCCACATTGCCCGCAAGGATGGCAAACCCTGGGTAGGCAAGCTGGGCAAGGACCTGGGCACCGAAGACGGCAAGGTTGCCGCGCGCGGCATCGCCGTGGACCTGCTGGCCACGCTGAACACCCACCTGGGCGGCGACCTGGACCGCGTCAAGCGCATCGTCAAGGTGATGAGCCTGGTCAACTCCACGGAAGACTTCACCGAGCAGCACCTGGTGACCAACGGCGCCTCGGAGTTGCTGGCGGAAGTCTTCGGCGAGGCCGGCAAGCATGCCCGCAGCGCCTTTGGCGTAGCGCAGATCCCGCTGGGCGCCTGTGTCGAGATCGAGATGATCGTCGAAGTGAAGTAAGCCGGCGTCACGCTAGAAGGCACGGACAAAGTGAATTGAAGTCGGGCCAGGGATCGGGGGATACCTCCCGCCCTGCGCCCAACCAACTGAAGGCACCTCCCACCCATGCGCATCGACAACCTGCCTTTCGGCACCACCGACTGGTCTGACATCACCCCGACCCGCCACCCCGGCGACGCCGGGGAAGCCCTCTGGCGCACCCGCCAGTTCGGCGACATCCGCGTTCGCATGGTGGAGTATTCTGCCGGGTATCTCGCCGATCACTGGTGCACCAAAGGGCACATCCTTTTTGTGCTGGAAGGCGAGTTGCATACCGAGCTGGAAGACGGCCGGCATTTCGTGCTCCGCGCGGGCACGAGCTACCAGGTCGCCGACCAGGCCGAGCCGCACCGTTCGTCCACCCCGACCGGGGCGCGGCTTTTTATTGTTGACTGAGTCGAGCCAACCCGACTCCCCACACACCAAGAGAACATCATGAACTGGGCCATCTCCCGCCGGGCGCAACAGCTGACCAGCTCGGCCATCCGCGAAATCCTGAAAGTGACCGAGCGTCCGGAAGTTATTTCCTTCGCGGGCGGCCTGCCGTCGCCGGCCACCTTCCCGGTAGCGGCCATGGAACAAGCGGTGGCCCGGATCTTCGCCGACAACCCGCAAGCCGCCCTGCAGTACGCCGCCACCGAAGGCTACATGCCGCTGCGTGAATTCATCGCCAAGCGCCATAACGTGGACGTGGAGCGCGTGCTGATCACCACCGGCTCGCAGCAGGCGCTGGACCTGATCGCCAAGGTGATGATCGATCCGGGCAGCCCGGTGCTGGTGGAAACGCCCAGCTACCTCGGCGCGCTGCAAGCCTTCTCGCTGTTCGAGCCCGAATTCGTCTCGGTGCCGGGCGACCATAAGAGCCTGCTGCCGGAATCGCTCACGCCCGAGCTGACCGCCGGCGCGCGCTTCCTCTACGCCCTGCCCAACTTCCAGAACCCCACCGGACGGCGCATGCCGCTGGAGCGCCGCCAGGCCCTGGTGGCCCGCGCCCGCGAGCTCGGCGTGCTGCTGGTCGAGGACGATCCCTACGGCGAACTGAGCTATCGCGGCGACCAGTTGCCGAGCCTGCTGTCGATGAACCCCGACGGCGTGATCTACATGGGCTCGTTCTCCAAGATCCTGGCCCCCGGCCTGCGCCTGGGCTTCGTGATCGCCCCGCCCGAGCTGCACTTCAAGCTGTGCCAGGCCAAGCAGGCGTCGGACCTGCATACACCCAGCTTCACCCAGCGCCTGGCCTATGAAGTGGTGCGCGATGGCCTGCTGGACTCGCATATCCCCACCATCCGCACGCTCTACGCGGCGCAGTGCCAGGCCATGCTGGATTCGCTCGCACGCCACATGCCGGAAGGCGTAACCTGGAACGCGCCAGAGGGCGGCATGTTCATCTGGATGGAGCTGCCCGAAGGCCTGGACAGCATGGAGATCCTGCAAGAAGCGGTCAACCGCAATGTGGCCTATGTGCCGGGCGCGCCGTTCTACGCCAGCAACCCGCGCCGCAATGCGCTGCGCCTGGCCTTTGTCACGGTGGCGCCGGAACGCATCGAGCAAGGCGTGGCCATCCTCGGCACGCTGTTCCGCGAAGCCATCGCCAGGCACGCGCCGCAAGCCAAGGCTGCCTGAGCGTCGCTTGAGCGACACGCGTGGCACGGATACGTCCCTGGCTGATACCGGGCTGGCGGGCTTCATGGCAAGATAACGGCCATCGCCTGTCAGTCCGGGCCGTGAACGCGCAGGCATTGCGCATGCGCGGCCCACGCCTTAAGGAGAAGGTTTTCGTGCTGCGTATCTGGGGTCGACTCTCATCGATCAACGTGCAGAAAGTGGTCTGGTGCGCGCGCGAGCTGCACCTGGATCACGAACGCATCGACATTGGCGTCAGCGAGGGCGACCTCGATACCGAGGCCTATGTCCGGCTCAACCCCGACCGCAGCATCCCGGTGATCGAGGATTTCCGCGGCACCGACGTGGGCGGCGAGCCCTTTGTGCTGTGGGAATCCAATGCCATCGTGCGCTACCTTTGCGCGCACGACGGCGAGGACACCCTGTGGCCCGGCAACGTCAAGGCGCGCGCGCTGGCCGACCGCTGGATGGACTGGCAAACCAACGCCTTCAGCCCGGCCATGGTCGACGCATTCCGCCACCTGGTGCGGCTGCCCGCCGAGCAGCGCGACCCCGACCTGACCGCCCGCTCCCTGGAGCGCACCGAACCGCTCGCGGCCCGGCTCGACGAAGCCCTGGCGCAGCGTGAATTCATCTGCGGCGACCGCTTCACCATGGCCGACATCCCGGTTGCCTGCGCCGCCCACCGCTGGCTGGGCCTGCCGGTCACACACCAGCCCCGCCCGCACCTTGAGCGCTGGGCAGCGGCCATGCGTGCACGGCCTGCCGCCCGCACCATCCTGACGCTGCCGCTGGTCTGAGCCGCGTCCTTATTTGCTGATTTACTGGCCTGCTGATTTACTGGCCGATTTATTTGCTGTTGCGCCCGCCCGACACCGCGGCAAGCAGCCCCAGCCCGATCAGCGCGCCGCCCGTCAGGTAGCGGCCCACGGCCTGCGCGCCCCTGGCGCGCGCGAGCAGGGGCAACAACGCCGCCGCGGCCAGCACATAGCAGCAATCGGTGGTGGCGGCGATCAGGACGAAGGTACCGCCCAGGGCCACGCTCTGCGGCAGCGCCGCGATGGCGGGGTCCATGAACTGCGGCAGGAAGGCAGCGAAGAACAATGTGGTCTTGGGGTTGAACAAGGCCACCACGAAGCCATCGCGAAACACCCGCCGCAGCCCGGCGCCGCCAGCAGCCGGGTCCGTCTGCGCAGCAGCGGCCGGTCGCGCGCGCAGCGCGCGCACCCCCAGGTAGACCAGGTAGGCCGCGCCGGCGTACTTCATCACGGCAAAGGCCAGCGACGACACCGCGAACAGCGCCGCCAGGCCCAGCGCGGCCGCCAGCACATTGACCAGGTTGCCCAGCACCACGGCCGTCACCGAAGCTAGGCCGGCAAGCCGGCCTAGCGACAGCGTGCGCGCGACGATGTAGATCACCGCCGGCCCCGGCGTCACCGCAAGCAACAGGCTGGACAGCAGGAAAGCGGCAAGCACGTGACCGCCGGGAAGGATGGGCAGCATGGCAATGCTCCTTCAGAAACAGGGAACGAGGAACAGGGAACGAGGAACGCCACCTTTCATGCCGGTCCGGTCGGCTTATCGGCAGCGCCAAGGCGCAAAAGGACGACCGGCACATTCTGCCACCACGGGCCTGGCCAGCATACATTTGCGTATCGAGTGGTTTGGAGTACTCTGCCAATAAGGCAGCGAGTGCGCCAACCTGCCCCCCAGGCAAACCCTGAGCCATGAATCCGGCTCACGATGACGGTGACCGGATTTAGGGCAGCGCGGCAGGAACCCATCCTTAGAATCCGGAGTTTGCTGGTCGCTCGGTTGGCAGGTTGGCAATGCGCGCCCGGACAAGAAGACGACACGGCAGCCTGGGCCTAATACGCCTAATACAAAAGACAAAAGCAACCTGTCGCCCCAACCCGAGGAGGACTCATCGTGTGGACTCAAGTCTATGACCCGCTAGGCAGCCTGGCATTGTCCACGCTGGCAGCAGGGATTCCCGTCGCCGTACTGCTGGCGGCGCTAGCCTTCTTTCATTTGCAGGCCCACTTGGCCGCGGGGCTGGCGCTGGTGGTCGGCGTGGTCATTGCCTCCGCGGTGTTCGGCATGCCCGCCGCGATGGCCGGCAAGGCCGCCGGCCTGGGCATTGCTTCGGGGCTGTTCCCGATCGGCTGGATCGTGCTGAACATCATCTTCCTGCACCGGCTGACCACCATCAACGGCTCCTTCAAGGTGCTGCAGAACTCGATCTCCGGCATCACCGAAGACCGCCGCCTGCAACTGCTGCTGGTGGCCTTCAGCTTCGGCGCTTTCTTCGAAGGCGCCGCCGGCTTCGGCACGCCGGTGGCGGTCACCGGCGCCATCCTGATCGGCCTTGGCTTTTCGCCACTGGCGGCATCCGGCCTGGCGCTGATCGCCAATACCGCGCCGGTGGCCTACGGCGCGCTGGGCGCGCCGCTGATCGGTCTATCCGCGGTGACGGGACTGGACCTGCTGCATCTCTCGGCCATGGTCGGCCGCCAGTTGCCCTTCTTCTCGGTGCTCGTGCCGTTCTGGCTGATCTGGGCCTTTGCCGGCTTCCGCGGCATGCTGGCGATCTGGCCGGCGATCCTGGTGGCCGGCGTCACCTTTGCCGTGCCGCAGTTCCTGGTGTCGAACTTCCACGGCCCCTGGCTGGTGGACGTGATTGCMGCGCTGGTGTCGATGGGCAGCCTGACGCTGTTCCTGAAGGTCTGGAAGCCCAAGGAAATCTGGACTTCCACGCGCATCCTCGGCCGCAGGGACGACTCCAAGGTCGACGACCCCGAAGCGGTGGCCGCCGAAGCCCGCGCCAGCGCCGCCTCCACCGGCATCTCGGTGGTCAAGGCCTGGATGCCCTGGGTGATCCTGACCGTGTTCGTCTTCGTCTGGGGCGTGCCGGAATTCAAGAAGCTGATGGACGGCCTGTGGCAATGGAAATTCCCCATCCCCGGCCTCGACAAAGCCGTGTTCAAGGTGCCGCCGGTGGTGCCCAAAGCCACAGCCGAAGGCGCGGTCTTCACCTTCAACGTGCTGTCGATGGCCRGCACCGGCATCCTGGTCTCCGGCATTCTCGGCGGCCTGCTGATGGGCTACTCCGTGCCGCGCCTCGTCAAGGAATACTGGGAGACCATCAAGCTGGTGAAGTATTCATTGCTGACCATCTGCGCGATGTTCGGCGTGGGCTACCTGACCCGTTACTCGGGCCTGGATGCCACGCTGGGCCTGGCCTTTGCCCACACCGGCGTGCTCTACCCGCTGTTTGGCACCATGCTGGGCTGGCTGGGCGTGGCGCTGACCGGGTCCGACACTGCCTCCAACGTGCTCTTTGGCGGCCTGCAGAAAACCACGGCCGAGCAGCTGGGCCTATCGCCGATCCTGATGGCCTCGGCCAACAGCTCGGGCGGCGTGATGGGCAAGATGATCGATGCGCAGTCCATCGTGGTAGCGTCCACCGCCACCAAGTGGTACGGGCACGAAGGCGAGATCCTGCGCTATGTGTTTTTCCACTCGATCGCGCTGGCGATCTTGGTGGGGCTGTTCATTACGCTGCAGGCTTATGTGCATCCGTTCACGCAGATGGTKATTCACTGAGCTGGCGCGCCGCGCGCCCATGACGAACCCCCGCCCCTTGCAGGCGGGGGTTTTCTTTACGGCGATGGCGATGACGATGACGATGACCACGGCCCTCAGGCCACCAACCGGTAAGCCAGCCGCGCCGCAGCCCGAGCGCCGCAGGTGTCGCGGTCATAGAGCGGATTGAACTCCGCCAGGTCCGCCACGCGCAGCTTGCCGCTGGCGCGCACCAGCGCCACCACCTCCTCCACCACGGGCAGGGGCACGCCATAAGGGGCGGGCGCCGAGACCGCCGGCATCACTGCCGCCGGCAGCACGTCGAGGTCGATCGTGAGGTAGACGTGATCGACCGCATCCATCAGCCCCTGCAATTCGGCAAGCCGCGCGTCCAGGTGGCGCTCCTGCATCTGCACGTCCTCAACGTAGTGCACGCCAAGCGCCTGGGCACGCGCGAACAGCGCTGCGGTGTTGCCAAGACGGCTGACGCCCAGGCAGGCGTACTCGAAGCGCTCGCCGCGCTCGCGGCAAGCTTGCGCGATCTGGTCGAACGGCGTGCCCGAACTGCCGGGACGGCCGGTGCGCAGGTCGAAGTGCGCATCGAGGTTGATCACCAGCACGCGGCCGTGGTCGCCACGCGCATCGAGATGCGCGCGCAGGCCCTGCCAGGTGCCCCAGGCGATCTCATGGCCACCGCCGAGCACCAGCGGGAATGCACCCTGCGCCAGTTCGGCCGCGACCGCTTTTGCCAACGCTTGCTGCGCGGTCTCGAGATCGCCATCGTGGCAGACGACGTCACCCGCATCGTGGAACGCTTCCAGGCCATGGGCCGGGATGCCGGCCAGCGCGCGGCGGATCTCGCGCGGGCCACCGGCCGCGCCGGGACGGCCCTGGTTGCGCAGCACGCCAGCGTCGCAGCAAAAGCCCAGCAGCACGGGGGCGCCGGGCACGCGCTCGGCGCCTTGCGCGCGCACGACATTGAACAGCCGGCGCGTGTCGCCCAGCTCGCCCGCATCGCTGCGGCCGTGCCAGATGCTGCCCGGCGCTGCGGCCTTTGGATCCCGTTCGCTCATGACAGGCGGCGGCCCAGGGTTTCCGGCACCATCGCCAGGCCGATCAGCGAGATCAGGCCGCAGCCGATCACGTAGAACGCGGGCGCGTTGGGATTGGCGGTGAGATGGATCAGCTCGGTCGAGAAGAACTGCGCGAAACCACCGAAGATGGCAATCGCCACGCAGTAGGCAATCGACAGGCCGGTGGCGCGCATGCGCTGCGGCAGCACCTCGCTGACCAGCACCATCGACGCGGGCGAAGTCATCGACATCGGCACCGAGAGGCAACCCACCACCAGCAGCAGGCGCGTCAGGCCGGGCTCGGCGTTGATCAGCACGAAAGCGGGATAGATCATCAGCAGCAAGGCCACGCGCGACCACAGCACCACCGGGCGCCGGCCCACCCGGTCGCTCAGCCAGCCGGCGAACGGCGACAGCACGACCTGCACGGCAGCGGCCACGCAAGCGGCCCAGATGCCCAGCGACAGCGGCATATGCAGCTGGCTAACGGCATAGTTGCTCAGGTAGTACACCACGATATAGGTCGACGAAGCCACGCCGATCATCAACAGGATGCTGGCCACCAGCGCACGCCCGTGCTCACGCAGCAGCTGCAGCGTGGAACCGTGCTCCGACTCGCCAGCGGCCGGCGCCGTCTCTTCCAGGCGGCGGCGAATCACCAGGCCCACCGGGATCACCAGGATGCCGATCACGAAGGCCAGGCGCCAGCCCCATGCCTCCAGTGCTTGCTGCTCCAGCACATTGCTGAGCAGCAAGCCAACCAGCGCGCCGAACAGCGCTGCCAGGCCCTGGCTGAACGGCTGCCAGCTGGTATAGAAGCCGCGCGAGCGGTCGTCGGCATATTCCAGCAGCAGTGCCGTGGAGGCACCCATCTCCCCGCCGATGGCAAAGCCCTGCACCAGGCGCGCGAGCAGGATCATGATCGGCGCGAGCATGCCGATCTGCGCATACGTCGGCGTCACCACGAAGATCACCGAGCTCAGGCCCATCAGCCAGAGCGTCAGCGCCACCGCCGGCTTGCGCCCGACACGGTCGGCATACATGCCGATCAGCAGGCCGCCCAGCGGGCGCATCAGGAAGCCCACGCCGAAGGTGGCGAAGGACAACAGCAACTGCCCGGTGGGATCGGAGACCGGGAAATACAGGCGGCCGATCAGCGTCGCGAAGAAGCTGTAGACCACGAAGTCGTAGAACTCCAGGCCGTTGCCAACGGTGATGGCCGCGATGGACTTGAACCTGGACAGCGGCCGGGCCGTGGCGGCATGCTGGGCCGCTATGCCGGGAATGGTGTTGTCAATGGACATGATGAAACTCCGAAGCAAGAAAATCCTGGCCGCCCGCAAGCGGGCGGTGAGCGCAACCCAGAGAGGGTGTTGTTCGCGCCACTACGGCAGCGCGCGGGGTTGGCGTGCGCTGCCGGTTACCCTGGCCTCCGGCTAGACGGATGCCAGGCAACGCGGACCATGCCCAGGCATGGTCCGCGCATGTCTCAGTCCGCCGCAAGGGAGGAAGCAGGCGCACCCTCCTGCCCGCGCGGGCGTCCCCAGCACCACCACGCCACCACCAGCAGCAGCAGCCACACCGCGCCTACCAGCAGCGCCGCGCGGGTCTGCGGGAACCAGCCGAGCACGCCGAAGATGAACAGCATGAAGGCGATGGCCGCGAGCGGCGCTACCGGCCAGAACGGCACGGGGAACTTCAGCGCCGCCACCTCGGCGCGGCTCATGCGCCTGCGCAAGGCGACCTGCGACAGCAAGATCATCAGCCACACCCAGACCGTGGCAAAGGTGGCGATGGAAGCGATCAGCGTGAACACGTCCTCGGGCATCACGTAGTTGAGCACCACGCCGGCCAGCAAGGCGAAGGCCATCACCACCACCGTCATCCAGGGCACGCCCTTGCGCGATACGCTGGCGAAGATGCGTGGCGCCTGCCGTTGCACCGCCATGCCGTACAGCATGCGGCCAGCGCCGAAGATGTCGCTATTGATGGCGGATACCGCGGCGGAGATGACCACGACATTGAGCAACGCGGCGGCCGAGCCAATGCCCAGCCGGCTGAAGATCTGCACAAAGGGGCTGCCCTCGCTGCCGATGCGGTGCCAAGGATAGAGAGACATCAGCACCGCCAGCGTCAGCACATAGAACAGCAGGATGCGCAGGGGCACCGCGTTGATCGCACGCGGAATCACGCGCTCCGGGTCGCGCGCCTCGCCGGCCGTGATGCCGATGATCTCGATGCCGCCAAAGGCGAACATCACCACGGCGAACGAGGCGATCACGCCAGCAATGCCGTTGGGCATGAAGCCGCCGTGCGCCCAGAGGTTGTGGATGCCGGTGGCAACGCCGCCGTCGGCCATGCCAAAACCGAACAGCATGATGGCAACGCCGCCGCCGATCATCGCGGCGATGGCGCCGACCTTCAGCAGCGAAAGCCAGAACTCCAGCTCACCGAACACCTTGACGCTGAGCAGGTTGAGGCCGCCGATCAGGAACACGATGCCGAGCACCCAGATCCAGCGCGGCACGTCCGGGAACCAGAAGCCCATGTAAATACCGAAGGCGGTCACGTCCGCCAGGCAAACGACGATCATCTCGAAGGCATAGGTCCAGCCAAGCAGGAAACCCGCCAGTGGCCCCAGGCCGGTGCTGGCGTACTGGCCGAACGAACCCGCCACCGGATTGCGCACCGCCATCTCGCCCAGCGCGCGCATCACCATGTAGACCGCGGCACCACCGATCACGTAGGCCAGCAGCACCGCCGGTCCCGCGGCCTGGATGGCCGAGGCCGAGCCGTAGAAAAGTCCCGTGCCGATGGCCGATCCGAGCGCCATGAAGCGGATATGACGGGCGCTGAGGCCGCGCTGCAGGCCTTGCGACTGCTCTTGCATCTATTTGTCTCCGAATCATTATTCTGTCTTCTGTCTTCTGTCGCGCCCGGGGCGGGGCCTGCTGCGTGGCAGGCGTCCCGCCGCCGGGCGTCATGCCCCAGCCTCAGAGGCTGGGCAGCAACCGCGCGGGCAGCAGCGCGTTCAGGGTGCCGGCCGCCAGCAAGCGGCTCGCCGTCTCGATGTCCGGCGCGAAGAAGCGGTCCTTCTCGTAGTAGGGCACTTCGGCGCGCAGCTGGCTGCGTGCCTGTTCGAGCTTGGGCGAACTCTTCAGGCCTTCGCGGAAGTCCAGGCCCTGGCAGGCGCCCAGCCACTCCACGGCAAGGATGCCGCGCACGTTCTCGGCCATCGCCCACAGGCGCTTGCCGGCATTCGGCGCCATCGACACGTGGTCCTCCTGGTTGGCGGAGGTCGGCAGGCTGTCGACGCTGTGCGGATGGGCCAGCGCCTTGTTGTCGCTGGCCAGCGCCGCGGCGGTGACCTGGGCGATCATGAAGCCGGAGTTGACGCCGCCGTTCGCTACCAGGAAAGGCGGCAGCTGCGACATGTGCCGGTCCATCATCAGCGAGATACGGCGCTCGGACAGCGAGCCGATCTCGGCGATGGCCAGCGCCAGGTTGTCGGCGGCCATCGCCACCGGTTCGGCGTGGAAGTTGCCACCCGAGATCACGTCGCCTTCGGCGGCAAACACCAAGGGATTGTCCGAGACCGCGTTGGCCTCCACTTCCAGGACCTCGGCGGCCTGCCGCAATTGCGTCAGGCAGGCGCCCATCACCTGCGGCTGGCAGCGCAGCGAGTACGGATCCTGCACCTTGTCGCACTGCGCATGCGAACGCGCCAGCTCGCTGGTATCGGTCAGCAGGCCGCGATAGGTGGCAGCCGCATCGATCTGGCCGCGCTGGCCGCGCACCGCGTGAATGCGCGCGTCGAAAGGCGCGCGCGAGCCGAGCATGGCCTCGACGCTGAGGCTGCCGCATACCGTGGCCGCGGCAAACAGATCCTCGGCCTCGAACAGGCCGCGCAGCGCGTAAGCGGTGGATACCTGGGTGCCGTTGAGCAGGGCCAGGCCTTCCTTGGCGGCCAKGGTCAKCGGCTCCAGGCCGGCGCGGGCCAGCGCCTGGCGCGCCGGCAGCCATTCGCCCTGGTAGCGGGCACGGCTTTCACCCAGCAGCACCAGCGACATATGCGCCAGTGGCGCCAGGTCGCCAGAGGCGCCCACCGAGCCCTTGAGCGGGATATGCGGATAGACCTCGGCGTTGACCAGGGCGATCAGCGCGTCGATCACCTTGCGGCGGATGCCGGAGAAGCCGCGCGCCAGGCTATTGATCTTTAGCAGCATGATCAGCCGCACCATGGCGTCGTCGAGCGGTTCGCCCACGCCGGCGGCGTGCGACAACACCAGCGAGCGCTGCAGGTTCTCCAGGTCCTCGCGGGCGATGCGGGTCTGCGCCAGCAGGCCGAAGCCGGTATTGATGCCGTAGGCGGTCCGGCCTTCGGCAACGATGTTCTCGACGCAGGCCACGCTGGCGGCGATGGCCTCGGCGGCCCCGGCGTCCAGGCTCACGCGCAGCGGCTGCAGATAGGCCTGGCGCAGCTGCGCCAGGGTCAGTTGACCAGGTTTCAGGTTCAGCGCGTTCACGTTCAGGCTTCCTTTTTGCTGTTGAGCATCGGCAGGTTCAGGCCCTGCTCTTGTGCACATTCGATGGCGATGTCGTAGCCGGCATCCGCATGGCGCATCACGCCGGTGGYGGGATCGTTGTGCAGCACGCGGGCGATGCGCGCGGCCGCCTCGTCGGTGCCGTCGCACACGATCACCACGCCCGAATGCTGCGAGAAGCCCATGCCCACGCCGCCGCCATGATGCAGCGAGACCCAGGTCGCGCCGCTGGCGGTGTTGAGCAGCGCGTTGAGCAGCGGCCAGTCGGACACGGCGTCGGAGCCGTCCTGCATGCTTTCGGTTTCACGGTTGGGGCTGGCGACCGAGCCGGAGTCGAGGTGGTCGCGGCCGATCACCACCGGCGCCGACAACTCGCCACTACGCACCATCTCGTTGAACGCCAGGCCAAGCTTGGCGCGCAGGCCAAGGCCAACCCAGCAGATGCGCGCCGGCAGGCCCTGGAAGCTGATGCGCTCGCGCGCCATGTCCAGCCAGCGGTGCAGGTGSGCRTCGTCSGGGATCAGCKCCTTGACCTTGGCGTCGGTYTTGTAGATGTCCTGCGGATCGCCGGACAGCGCGGCCCAGCGGAACGGGCCGACACCGCGGCAGAACAGCGGCCGGATGTAAGCCGGCACGAAGCCGGGGAAATCGAAGGCATTGTCCACGCCCTCTTCCTTGGCCATCTGGCGGATGTTGTTGCCGTAGTCGAACGTGGGCACGCCCATCTTCTGGAAGTCCAGCATGGCCTGCACATGCAGCGCCATCGATTGCTTGGCGGCCTTGACCACACGAGCCGGCTCCGTCTGCGCGCGGTCGCGGTACTGGCCCCAGGTCCAACCCACCGGCAGGTAGCCGTTGAGCGGATCGTGCGCACTGGTCTGGTCGGTGACCATGTCCGGACGCACGCCGCGGCGCACCAGTTCGGGCAGCACTTCGGCGGCGTTGGCGCACAGCGCGATGGAAACGGCGCGGCCTTCGGCAGTGTATTTGGCGATGCGCGCCAGCGCGTCGTCGAGGTCGGTGGCCTGTTCGTCGACATAGCGGGTGCGCAGGCGGAAATCGATGCTGGCCTGCTGGCACTCGATGTTCAGCGAGCAGGCGCCGGCCAGCGTGGCGGCCAGCGGCTGCGCGCCGCCCATGCCGCCCAGCCCGGCGGTCAACACCCAGCGGCCCTTGAGGTTGCCGTTGTAATGCTGGCGCCCGGCTTCGACGAAGGTCTCGTAGGTGCCCTGMACGATGCCCTGGCTGCCGATRTAGATCCAGCTRCCGGCGGTCATCTGRCCGTACATGGCCAGGCCCTTGGCATCGAGCTCGTTGAAGTGTTCCCAGGTGGCCCAGTGCGGCACCAGGTTGGAATTGGCGATCAGCACGCGCGGCGCGTTGCTATGGGTCTTGAACACGCCGACCGGCTTGCCGGACTGCACCAGCAGGGTCTCATCGTCGTTCAGCGTCTTGAGCGTCTCGACGATCTTGTCGTAGCACGCCCAGTTGCGCGCGGCGCGGCCGATGCCGCCGTACACCACCAGCTCCTTGGGGTTCTCCGCCACTTCCGGGTCGAGGTTGTTCATCAACATGCGCAGCGGCGCTTCGGTCTGCCAGCTCTTGGCGTTCAGTTGGTTGCCGCGCGGGGCGCGGATCTCTACATCGCGAAAGCGGTCGGTGTTGCTCACGGGAACTCCTTGGGTCAATAAGGCCGGCTCGAACCGGTCTGTTCAGCCATGCTAGGTATGTATAGTGTTGTATAGACAAGCAAGGATAAATTGGGGTATTCCCGGAGACAAACCACAGGTATGGATGGAAAAGTGCGCTTATGATTGCTTAAATGATGAGAACGACGGAAAGTGCTCGCCGCTCCGAGCACGCGGTCCAGCACCGCGACATGGACGCTCCGCTGCCCCGACTGCCGCGGGTACGGATAGCGGCGATGTGCAAGCGCGGTATCATGCTCCTGATCCGCCGCATGCCCATGGCATCGATACCACCCTGGCGAGCACGCCTGCGCCCCGGACCAAGCGGTCACCGCGGAACACCCCTGGACTCCCATGCTGATGCGTTTCCTGGAACGGCTGATTGACCCGTTCCGCGCCCTCCCCGACACCCAGCCGCCCGGCCAGATCTGGCGCTTCTACGCCTATTTCCTGCGGGAGGTGTGGCCGGTCTTTGCGCTGCTGCTGGGCGTGGGGCTGGCTGGCGCGCTGATCGAAGTCTCGCTGTTCGGTTTTCTCGGCCGCCTGGTCGACCTGGCGCAAGCAACGCCGCCCGCCGACTTCTTCGCGCGCCACCGCGCCGAGCTGGTGTGGATGGCGGTGGTGGCGCTGCTGCTGCGCCCGTTCTTCAACGGCCTGCACGACATCCTCGTGCACCAGGTCATCAACCCGAGCCTGGGCAACCTGGTGCGCTGGCAGAACCACCGCTACGTCCTCAAGCAGAGCCTGTCGTTTTTCCAGAACGACTTTGCCGGGCGCATTGCGCAGCGCATCATGCAGACCGGCTTCTCGCTGCGCGATTCAGCGGTGCAGGCCGTGGATGCCATCTGGCATGTGCTGATCTACGCGGCCAGCTCCCTCTACCTGTTCGCGCAAGCCGACTGGCGCCTGATGATTCCCCTCGTGGCGTGGATCGCATGCTACGTGGCCGCCATGCTGTACTTCACGCCACGCGTGAAGGCGCGCTCGGTTGCCGCCACCGGCGCGCGCTCGCGGCTGATGGGGCGCATCGTCGACGGCTATACCAATATCACCACGCTCAAGCTGTTCGCCCACACGCGCCATGAAGAGGACTACGCGCGCGAAGCCATGGCCGACCTGACCGACAAGGCACGCCTGTCCGGGCGCATGGTCAGCGCGATGGATTTCACCGTGACCTCGCTCAATGGCCTGCTGATCGCCGGCACCACCGGGCTGGCGCTGTGGCTATGGAGCCAGGGCCATATCAGCGTCGGCGCGATTGCGCTGTCGAGCGGGCTGGTGATCCGCATTGTCAGCATGTCGGGCTGGATCATGTGGGTGATCAGCGGCATCTTCGAGAACATCGGCCAGGTGCAGGATGGCCTGCAGACCATCTCCGTGCCGCGCACGGTCGGCGACCGCGACAACGCGCAGGCGCTGCGCGTCACGCGCGGCGAAGTGCGCTTCGAAGGCGTGGGCTTTCACTACGGCAAGGGCTCGGGCGTGATCGAGAACATCGACCTGATCGTGCGCCCGGGCGAGAAGATCGGCCTGGTCGGCCCCTCCGGCGCCGGCAAGTCGACGCTGGTCAACCTGCTGCTACGGCTGTACGACGTGGAGCAAGGACGCATCCTGATCGACGGCCAGGACATCGCCGGCGTCACGCAGGAMAGCCTGCGCGCGCAGATCGGCATGGTGACACAGGAYACGTCGCTGCTGCACCGCTCGATCCGCGACAACCTGCGCTACGGCCGCCCCGGCGCCAGCGAGGCCGAGCTGCTCACTGCGGCCAACGACGCCCATGCCGGCGAGTTCATTCCACGCTTGCGCGATGCGCATGGGGCTACGGGGCTGGATGCGCAGGTGGGCGAGCGCGGCGTGAAGCTGTCGGGCGGCCAGCGCCAGCGCATTGCCGTGGCACGGGTGCTGCTGAAGAACGCACCGATCCTGATCCTGGATGAAGCCACCTCGGCGCTGGACTCCGAAGTGGAAGCCGCCATCCAGGAGAACCTGGAGACGCTGATGCAGGGCAAGACGGTGATCGCCATCGCACATCGCCTGTCCACCATTGCGCGGATGGACCGGCTGGTGGTGCTGGAGGACGGGCGGATCGCCGAAAGCGGCACGCATGCGGAGTTGCTGGCGCGTGGGGGGCTTTATGCGCGGTTGTGGGCGCATCAGACTGGGGGGTTTGTGGGGGTGGAGTAGAGC
>NZ_JBFTSF010000053.1:0-50453 GCF_056399905.1 Cupriavidus sp. 01L46 | reverse complement strand
GCTTCTTTCCGGGCATTGCGCTGGTGGTCACCATCGTGGCCATGAACCTGGTCGCCGACCAGCTTCGCGATGTACTCAATCCGCGCCTGCAAACGCAGTAACGCAGCACGACAGGAGCGAATATGAGCAAACCGACCCTAGTGGTGGAAGGCCTCAAAACCCAGTTTTCCACGCGCGGCGGTGTCGCGCGCGCAGTCGACGATGTCTCGTTCTCGGTTGGCCGCGGCGAGATCATGGGCCTGGTGGGTGAGTCCGGATCGGGCAAGTCGATGACCGGCTACTCGATCATGGGCCTGATCGATCCGCCCGGCAAAGTGGTGGATGGCCGCATCGAGCTGACCAGCCGCGACGGCGTCACGCGCGACCTGCGCAACCTCACGCCAGCGCAGATGCGCGATGTGCGCGGCAACCGCATCGCGATGATCTTCCAGGATCCGATGATGACGCTGAACCCGGTCCTGCGCATCGACACGCAGATGATCGAGGCCGTGCTGGCGCATGAGAAGGTCGACAAGGCGGTGGCGCGCGAGCGCTCCCGCAATGCGCTGGCACGCGTCGGGATTCCTTCGCCGGACGAGCGCCTGCGCGCCTATCCCCATCAGTTCTCGGGCGGCATGCGCCAGCGCGTGGCGATTGCCATCGCGCTGCTGAACAAGCCCGACCTGATCATCGCCGACGAGCCCACCACCGCGCTGGACGTAACCATCCAGGGCCAGATCCTGTACGAGATGCAGAAGCTGTGCCGCGAGTCCGGCACCGCGCTGATCTGGATCACCCACGACCTGTCCGTGGTGGCCGGCCTGGCCGATACCGTGTGCGTGATGTACGCAGGCAAGATCGTCGAAGCCGGCGATGTGCGCCAGGTGCTGGAGCGACCCGAGCATCCCTATACGCACGGCCTGATCAGCTCCGCGCCGTCGCGCAACCCGCGTGGCGCGCCGCTGCGGCAGATTCCCGGCATGACGCCGTCGTTGCTGAACCTGCCGGCCGGCTGCGCTTTCCGCGAGCGCTGCGCCTACGCCACCGATGTGTGCAAGACCACGCCGCCACTCGACACCGCGGCAGACGGGCGCCGCCTGCGCTGCTTTCATCCGGTTCTCTCCCAGCAGGAGGCCGCATGAGCGCCGCCGTTGTTGATCCCGCCCTCRCCGCCATGACGACTGATCCCAGCGCCGAACCCACGCCCAACGCGCCCATCCTCGAGTTGCAAGGCGTGTCCAAGCGCTTCGTCAAATCGCTCGACGCCGCAGCCAGGATCGCCAACCTCTTCGGCGCAKGGGCGAAGGAAGAGGTGGTGCATGCGGTCGACCGGGTCGACCTGTCCATTCGCGCGGGCGAGGTGGTGGGCCTCGTCGGCGAGTCTGGCTGTGGCAAGTCCACGCTGGGCCGCATGGCGGTGGGCCTGCATTCGCTGACCGAAGGCTCCCGCCTGTGGCGGGGCGTTGACCTGGACCGCCTGCCGCCGGAAAAGAAGCGCGAGAAGCAGCTGGCGATCCAGATGATCTTCCAGGATCCCTATGCATCGCTGAATCCGCGCCTGCGCGTGATGGATATCGTTGGCGAGGCGCCGGTCGTGCACGGCATGGTGCTGGCCAGCGAGCAGAAGCGCTACGTGGAAGACATGCTGGTGCGCGTGGGGATGGATCCCACCGTGCTGCGCCGCTTTCCGCACCAGTTCTCGGGCGGGCAGCGCGCGCGCATCGGCATTGCGCGGGCGCTGGCGGTCAAGCCGGAATTCCTTGTGTGCGATGAGTCGGTGGCGGCGCTGGATGTCTCGATCCAGGCGCAGGTGCTGAATCTCTTCATGCGCCTGCGACAGGACTTGAACCTGACCTACCTGTTCATCAGCCATGACCTGGGCGTGGTCAAGCACATCAGCGACCGGGTGGTGATCATGTACCTGGGGCGGGTGGTGGAGTCGGCGCCGGCGGAAGATGTCTTCGCCAGCCCCAACCATCCCTACACGCAGGCGCTGCTGGCCGAGGCCCCGAAGCTGGAGGTGGGCAAGAAGACCTTCGTGGCGATCAAAGGCGAGATTCCCTCGCCGCTGAACCCGCCACCGGGTTGCCATTTTCATCCGCGCTGCCCGCATGCGATGCCGCGTTGCCGGGAGGAGCAGCCGCTGTTGAAGGAAATCGCGCCGATGCGGTTTTCGGCTTGCCACCTGAACGACATGGCGTAGGTGCGCTCAGCATCTGGCCCGTCTCATGCGTGCGCGAGACGGGCCATGTGCCCATCAGCGGATGACCTGCCCCCGCGAGTTGATGATGGTCATCTCGACAAATTTCGAGCCAACGTGGCTGTCCGGGCTGAAGTTGATGATGTAGCCGCCGAGGTCGACGTTTCTCATGCTTTCCAGCGCGGTGATCAGCTTTTCGCGGGTGRGGTCCTTGCCGGCGCGGCGCGTGCCTTCGACAAAGGCCTTGGCGGCGATGAAGCCTTCGATGCTGGCGTAGTCGAACTCGTTGGGCTTGCCGGCCGCCTGCAGCAGGCGCAGGTATTCGCGCACCACCGGCAGGGTGGCGTTGCCAGGGTGGGGCATGACTTGCGAGATGATCACGCCGCTGCCCTTGGCGCCGACTTCCTTGGCGAGTGCCTGGGTGCCGACGAACGAGACGTTATAGAACTGGCCATTGAAGCCGCGGCGCAGCGCTTCCTTCACGAAGGCGCCAGTGGTTCGGTACGCGTTGATCATCACCACCGCGTCGGGCTTGGACTTCATGGAGCCCTGCATGGCATCGCCGATCTCCACCGTATTGCGCACCACGCCCTCGCGGGCGACGATCTGCACGCCGCTGTCGGGCGCGGCCTTGAGGGCGCGTTCGAGCGCTTCCAGGCCGGCCTTGCCGTAGGCGTCCTCGTTGTAGACCACGGCGACCCGCTTGAGGCCAGTGACACGGACCTGGCGCAGGATGGCCGCGGCTTCCTCGTTGAAGCCGGCGCGCACGTGGAAGGCATAGCGGTTGAACGGCTCGCGCAGCGACTGGGCGCCGCTGTAGGGGGCGAAGAACGGCACCCTGGCCTGGGTGGCCAGCGGCAGCGAGGCCTCGCCGGTCTCCGTGCCGACGTAGCCGAACAGCGCGAAGGCGTGGTCCTCGTCGATCAGCGCGCGGGTGTTCTTGGCGGCGGATTCCGGCTCGTTGAAGTCGTCCAGCACCTTGAGCTCGATCTTGCGGCCGTAGATGCCGCCGTGCTGGTTGATGTAGTCGAAGTAGAGCTGCGCGCCAGAATTGAGCTGCTTGCCTAGCATGGCGGTAGGCCCGGTGAGCGCAGCCGACTGGCCCAGCAGGATGGTGTCCGCGCTGACGCCGTTCTCGGCGCTGGCATTGGCAACGAATGAGCCGATGGCGCATGCCACCAGCAGGCCGGCAATGCGCCAGCCCCTGACCCCAGAATGCACTTGCATGGTTTCCCCGTGAAAAACGGTGTGTTCTTTACCCGTGAATGCCTTGCCGGTCTGTGCCGGCGCTGCCCTGGCGCCATCCCCCGGCGCAGCGTCGGGCTATCATAATCGAATACAATCGGAGCCTAACAATTTCCCCCGGCGGCGCCCGTCGGGGCGACGCCGGCATACAACACGCGGCGCCGCCAGGCTAGTCCGGCAACGGCCTTTCCTGCACGGTGACCAGGTCCCGCCGCGTGTGGCCGCTCAGCCGCCCCAATGCATGTTGCCCCATGGCAGTCGCGCCGCCCGCTCCCAATTGCTTGCCAGGAGAATCCATGGCTTCCCGCATCGTCCGTGCCGCTTGCCCGCACGATTGTCCCGATACCTGTGCCTTGCTCGTCACCGTCGAGGACGGCCGCGCGACCAAGGTGGCGGGAGATCCCGACCATCCTGGCACCCAGGGCGTGCTGTGCACCAAGGTCTCGCGCTACACGGACCGCACTTACCACCCCGACCGCCTGCTGACGCCGATGAAGCGGGTCGGCCGCAAGGGCGAAGGCAAGTTCGAGCCGATTTCCTGGGACGAGGCGCTGGACACCGTGGCCACCCGCTTGTCCGCCATCGCCGCGCGCGACCCGCAKGCCATCCTGCCGTACAGCTATGCCGGCACCATGGGACTGGTGCAGGGCGAGAGCATGGCGGCGCGCTTCTTTCACAAGCTGGGCGCCTCGCTGCTTGACCGCACGATCTGCGCCAGCGCCGGTGCCACCGCGCTGCGCTACACCTACGGCGCCAGCATCGGCATGGATATCGAGCATGTGCCCGATGCCAAGCTCATCATCATCTGGGGCGGCAACCCCATCGCCTCCAACCTGCATTTCTGGACGCGGGTGCAGCAAGCCAAGCGGCGCGGCGCCACCCTGGTGGCGATCGACCCGTACCGCTCGCTGACCGCCGAGAAATGCCATCGCCACATCGCCTTGATGCCCGGCACCGACGGCGCGCTGGCGCTGGCGATGATGCACGTGCTGATGCGCGACGGCCTGCTCGACTTCGAGTACATCGCGAACCACACGGTGGGCTTCGAGGCGCTGCGCGAGCGTGCCCAGGCTTACACGCCGCAGCGCGCGGCCGAGATTTGCGGCGTCAGCGTGGACGACATCGAATGGCTGGCCGGCCTCTACGGGCAACTCGCGGTGCGCGAGCGCCAGCCGGTGGCGATCCGCCTGAACTATGGCATGCAGCGTTCGCACGGCGGCGGCCAGGCGGTGCGCGCGGTGGCCTGCCTGCCGTCGCTTGTGGGTGCCTGGCGCCACGCGGCCGGGGGCCTGCAGCTGTCCACATCGGGCTTCTTCCCGGTGGACAACCTGGCGCTGCAACGCCCGGACCTGCTGCCGGGCCTGCCGGCGCTGCCGCGCACGGTCAACATGAGCACCATCGGCGACGCGCTGCTGGATGCCGGCGACGGCGCGGGCAACCCGAAGATCGAGGCGCTGGTGGTCTACAACAGCAACCCGGTGGCGGTGGCGCCGCAGTCGGCCAAGGTGGCCGAAGGCTTCGCGCGTGAGGACCTCTTCACCGTGGTGCTGGAGCAGTTCCGCACCGATACGGCTGACTRCGCTGACATCCTGCTGCCGGCCACCACCCAGCTCGAGCACGTGGATGTGCACAAGGCCTACGGCCATACGTACTTCCTGGCCAACAACCAGGCCATCGCGCCGCTGGGCGAGGCCGTGCCCAACACCGAGATCTTCCGCCGCCTGGCCCAGCGCATGGGCTTTGCCGAGCCGTGCTTTGCCGATAGCGACGAAGATATCGCCGCCCAGGCCATCGTGGCCACGGACCCGCGCGCGGCAGGCATCAGTTGGGAGTCCCTCAAGGCACAGGGCTGGCAAAAGCTCAACCTGCCGGCGGCGCCGCTCGCCGAAGGCGGCTTTGCCACGGCGTCCGGCAAGTGCGAGTTCTACTCGGAGATCATGCGCCGCGACGGTCTCGATCCCTTGCCTGACTACGTGCCCCCGTACGAGACCCCCGCGATCGCACCGGAACTGGCTGCGCGCTATCCGCTGGCGATGATCTCGCCGCCGGCGCGCAATTTCCTCAACAGCTCGTTCGTCAACGTCGACAGCCTGCGCGCCACCGAAGGCGAGCCGCACCTGGACATTCATCCTGAGGACGCCGCCCCGCGCGGCATCGCCAGCGGCAGCATGGTGCGGGCCTTTAACGACCGCGGCAGCATGCTGGCGCGGGCCCGCGTGACCGACCGGGCCCGGCGCGGGCTGGTGGTGGGGCTGTCGATCTGGTGGAAAAAGCTGGCGCCGGATGGCAAGAACGCCAACGAGCTCACCAGCCAGCGGCTGACCGACCTGGGCCGTGCGCCGGTGTTCTACGATTGCCTGGTGCAAGTGGAAGCTGCGCCGGCTACGGCCACCGCCACCGCCTAGCCACCATGAACCTGCGCCCGGCACGCACGCTTCAAGCCCTGGCTGCACTGGGGCTTGCCGCGCTGCTGTCCGGCTGCGACACGGTCGGCTACTACGCGCAGTCGATCGGTGGCCACCTTGGGGTGATGGCGGACGCTCGGCCATTGCCCGACGCCATTGCCGCGGCGCAGCAAGCCAAGGACACGCGGCTGGCTCAGCGCCTGGCTCTTGCCGGCACCATCCGCGACTTTGCCTCGCATGAGCTGAAGCTGCCGGACAACGGCAGCTACCGGCGCTACGCCAACCTGCACCGGTCGTATGTGGTGTGGAGCGTGTTCGCCACCCCCGAGCTGTCGATGGAACTGCACAAGTGGTGCTTCCTGGTGGTGGGCTGCATCAGCTACCGCGGCTATTACGCGCAGGCGGATGCCGACGGCTATGCGCAGGGCCTGCGCAAGGTGGGCCTGGAGCCCTATGTCGCCGGCATCCCGGCGTATTCCACGCTGGGCTATTTTGACGACCCGCTGCTCAATACCTTCGTCTACCAGCCCGAAGGCGAACTGGCACGGCTGATTTTCCACGAACTGGCGCACCAGGTGGTCTATGTGCGCAATGACACCACCTTCAACGAGTCTTTCGCCACCGCGGTGGAAACGGCCGGGGTGGAGCGCTGGCTGGCGCTGGCGGCGTCGCCCGATGCCCGCGCCAGCTACCGCCAGTACGACCTGCGCCGCCAGCAATTTCGCGCGATGCTGCTGGACGCGCGCGATCGGCTCGATGCGCTCTATCACTCGCCCCTGTCAGACGATGCCAAGCGTGCGGGCAAGGCGGAAGTCTTCGCCGGCCTGCGTGCGCGCTATGCGAAGCTCAAGCAAGAGTGGGGCGGCTACAGCGGCTACGATCGCTGGTTCGAGCGGCCGCTGACCAATGCGCAGCTTGCCGCGGTGGCGACCTACCAGCAATGGGTGCCGGCTTTTATGGTGCTCCTGGCGCAAAACGGTGGCGACTGGACGGCGTTCTATGCCGAGGTCCGGCGCATCGGCGATCTGCCGCGCGCCGAACGCGATGCCCGCCTGCGCCAGCTGGCGCCGCCGGCCAGTGGCGGCAACGCGCTGACCGCCGGCGAAAGCGGGACCGCGGTAGGGGCCGCGATCGGCGCGGCACGCGCCAGCGGCGCGCCCGACACGCCATCCGCGCCCGCGGCGGGTGCCAGGCCTTGATGCACTGACTAGGTGCCCGCTGGGCGCTTCATCCGGCAGACCGACGGCAGGTTCAGGTCCCCCCCTGGCGTCGTGCTGTCGAGGCGGAAGCCGTACTGCGTGCCTTCCACGCCAACCTTGACGGTCTTGCCGTCCACCGGCGCGATGGTCGAGACCACCTGCGGCAGCAGCAACTGGTGATCGCTCTTGCGCATCAGCACGTCGCCGACGGGCGAGCGGTACTGCATGCCCTCGAGCGCGAACGCGATGCTGGTCGGGTCGTCGGATCTGGCGCGGCGAATCGCCTCGCTGAGCATTTGCACGGCGATCAGCACGCGCGGGGCGAAGTACTCGCCCGCCGGGGTTTGCCTGACCCGCGCCGCCAGCGCAGCCAGCACCGGATCGTCGCCGTTGGGCAGGTACTCGGCCACCCAGGTCAGGTGCGCGTTCTTTGCCTGCGACACGGCCAGCACGGTGCCGGGCGCGCCGCCGCCGCTATGGTTCAGGTAGTTCAGTTCGTAGCCGGCCTCGCCGCCGGCCTTGATCAGCAGGCTGAGGTCCTGGCCCCAGTTGCCCGTGACCACGGTATCGGCGCCGCTTTCCTTGATCCGGCTCATGTACGGCGCGAAGTCCTTGACTCGCGCCAGCGGGTGCAGCGCCTCGCCGACGAACTGCACGTCGGGCCGCGCTCCCGCGATCATCTGCCGGCCCAGTGCTGCCCAGATGCGGCCCTGGGTGTAATCCTGGTTAAGCAGGTAGACCTTGTGCATGCCCTTTTGCTCGCGCGCGAAATTGGCCAGCGCGCGCATTTTCATCGCCGTGTTCGCCTCGGTGGCGAAGTGCCAGAAGCTGCAGCGCGCGCCCGTCAGGTCGGGGTCGAGCGAGGCGTAGTTCATGATCAGCACGCGCTGCCCGGGGTTGCGCTCGTTGTGCCGGTTGACGGCCTCCACCAGCGCCGTGACCACCGGCGAGCCAGATGCGCCGGTGAACACCACGCGCACGCCGGCGTCGATTGCGCTTTGCAGCGCGATGAGGCTTTCCTGCGCAGAGAGCTTGTTGTCAAAGCTCACCAGCGCGTAGTTGCGCCCGAGCACGCCGCCCTGTGCGTTGGCGTCATCGAGCGCGAACTTCAGGTTGGCCTGGAAGATCTGGCCCACGTTGGCCAGCGGCCCGGACAACTGGTCGATGAACGCTACCTTGATGGGCGCGGCGGCGTTGTCTTGCGTTTTTTCCTGCGCGTTCTCCCGGGCCTGTAGCGGCAGCGCGCCGACCAGCGCGAGTGCGGCAACGGCGACGCAGCGCGTGAACACGCCACGCGCCAGCGCGGCGGCCCTGGCGGTGGCGCGTGGCGCGCGCCTCAAGTCATGGGACATCGATGCTCTCCTTCTGCTTGTCACCACGTGTCGATGAAACGGCGCGATCCGGCCGCCGGCGTATCGGGCGCGGCCGATGCCGGGAGCGCCGAAGCCAGGCCGCGCAGCAGCCAGTGGCGTGTGTCGGCCGGGTCGATGACGGCGTCGATTTCCAGGTGGCTAGCCATATTAAGCGCTCGGCCGCGCTGGTAGGCGCCCTCGATCATGCGCGCAAACAAGGCTTCGCGCTCGTCCGGGTCGGCCACCGCTTCCAGTTCCTTGCGAAAGCCCAGCCGGATCGAGCCCTCGATGCCCATCGCGCCGAACTCGCCGCTGGGCCAGGCTACGGTAAAGAACGGCGCGCCGAAGCTGCCGCCGGCCATGGCTTGCGCGCCCAGGCCATAGCCCTTGCGCAGCACCACCGTGAAGAAGGGCACGCGCAGTGCGCCGGCGGTGACGAACAGGCGCGAGACGTGGCGCACCGTGGCGGTCTTCTCCGCCTCCGGTCCCACCATGAAGCCGGGCGTGTCGCACAGCGAGACGATGGGCAAGCCGTGCGCATCGCATAGCTGCATGAAGCGCGCGGCCTTGTCGGCGGCCGCGGCATCGATGGCGCCGCCCAGGTGCCGCGGGTTGTTGGCGATGCAGCCGAAGGCGCGCCCTTCGATGCGGATCAGCGCGGTGATGATGCCCGCGCCAAAGGCGGCGCGCAGCTCCAGCACGGAGTCGTGATCGGCCAGCGCCGCGAGCACGCCGCGCATGTCGTAGCTGCGCAGCCGGTTCTCAGGGATCAGGTGGCGCAGCGCGCGCGCATCGCCGGCCTCCCAGCCGGTGAGGTCGCCCTGGAAATAGGACAGGTAGCGGCGCGCCGTCTCCACCGCCGCTATCTCGTCGTCGACCAGCACATCGATCACGCCGTTGGGTGCTTGCACGCTCACCGGGCCGACTTCCTCGGGAGCGAACACGCCGAGCCCGCCGCCTTCGATCATGGCCGGGCCGCCCATGCCGATGGTGGCGTTGCGCGTGGCGATGATCACGTCGGCGCAGCCTAGCAGCGCGGCATTGCCGGCAAAGCAGCGCCCGGAGACGATGCCCACCAGCGGCACCTGGCCGGACAGCCGCGCGAACTGGATGAAGGACGTGCAATCCAGCCCGGCCACCACCGGGGTGTCGGTGTCTCCGGGCCGCCCGCCGCCGCCTTCGGCGAACAGCACCACCGGCAGGCGCCACTGGCGCGCCAGCGCCAGCATGCGGTCCAGCTTCTTGTGGCCGTAGAAGCCCTGGGTGCCGGCCAGCACTGTGTAGTCGTACGCCAGCACCATGCAGCGCGCATCCGTTGCCGGGAAGTGCTCGGCATTGACGGTGCCAATGCCGGTGACGATGCCGTCGGCCGGCGTCGCGCGCTCCAGGTCCTCCACGCTGCGGCGCTGGCGTTGCGCGGCGATGGCGAGCGCGCCGTACTCGATGAATGAGCTGGCATCGCACAGCTGGGCGATGTTCTCGCGCGCGGTGCGCCCGCCCCTGGCATGGTGCTTGTCCACCGCTTGCGGGCGGGCCGCGTCCTGCGTGAGCGCGTGGCGGGCCAGGGCGTCGCGCAGGTCCGCCCGGATATGGGCGGGATCCACGGCGGCGCCGGCCTGCGCCCCATGATGGCCGCCTTCGTCCAGCGACAGCACGATCACCGGCGCGCCCGCGCGCAGCACGTCGCCGAGCGCGGCCAGCACGCGTAGCACTTCGCCCGCCCCCGGCGCTTCCAGCGGGTGCTCCATCTTCATGGCTTCGATGATGGCCAGAGATTGCCCGCGCCGCACGCGCTCGCCGGGGCGCACCTGCACCGCTGCCAGCGCGCCGTCCATGGGTGCGCAGAGCAGCGCCGCATCGTCGGGCAGGTCGTCCGGCAGCGTGGATGCGAGCGCTTGCGCGCTGCTGGCCGCAGTCACCGCATGCAGCGCCGGATGGCCGGGATCGCTGTCCAGCGACTGCGTCGCGAGGGCCGGTAGCGCCGCGTCCAGGTACTGCGTGTGGACTGCGTTGCGCCGCACATCGTCGCGCAGCAGCAGGTCCTGCAGCAGCCTGCGGTTGGTGTCGATGCCCTCGATGCGGAACTCGCACAGCGCCCGATAGGCCTGGGCCAGCGCGCGCGCGTAGTTGCCGCCGGGTTCATGCACGATCAGCTTGGCCAGCAGCGAGTCGAAGCGCGGGTTGACCGTCATGCCGGCATGGCCCGCGCCATCGACGCGCACGCCGGGGCCGCTGGGCGGCTCGTAGGCATCGATGCGGCCGCTGGCGGGGCGCAACTGGCCTTGCGCGTCGAGGTGCTCGGCGTTGATGCGCAACTGCACTGCAATGCCGCGCGGCGCGGGCGCTTGCGCCAGCCCGAGGTGGCCGAGATCCTGCCCGGCGGCAATGGCCAGCTGCACCTGGAGCAGGTCCACGCCGGTCACCATTTCCGTGACGGTGTGCTCCACCTGCAGGCGCGGGTTGGCCTCCATGAACCAGAACTCACCATCCGCGCCATCCGCACCCAGCAGGAACTCGAAGGTGCCAATGCCGCGRTAGGCGCTGGCGCGCGCCAGCGTGATCGCGGCCTGGGCCAGGCGCGCACGCATGCCTGCATCGAGCGAAGGGCTGGGCGCCACTTCAACCAGCTTCTGGTGCCTGCGCTGCAGGCTGCATTCGCGCTCGCCCAGGGCGATCACGCCGCCGGCCGCGTCTGCCACCACCTGGATCTCGATATGGCGAGGCGCATGCACGATGCGCTCCACGTAGACGGCGCCGTTGCCAAACGCGGCCGTGGCTTCGGAGACGCAGCGGGCATAGGCCTCGTCGATGTCCGCTGCCGCGTGCACCGCGCGCATGCCGCGCCCGCCGCCACCGGCCAGCGCCTTGATCATCATGCCGGCCGCCTTGCCTGGCGCTTGCAGCGAGGCAAAGAACGCGTGCGTAGCCTGCAGCGTCGTCGGCCCGGTGGAGCCCGGCACCACCGGCACGTCGCACTCGCGCGCCAGCGCGCGCGCGCGCGCCTTGTCGCCGAACAGGCGCAGCACATCGGGTGCGGGGCCGGCAAAGGCCAGGCCGGCGTCCAGGCAGGCCTGGGCAAACTCGGCGTTCTCGGACAGCAGGCCGTAACCCGGGTGGACCACGTCGCAGCCACTGCGGCGCGCAGCGTCCACTACCTGCGCGATATCGAGGTAGGCGCGCGGGCCGGTGCCGGGCAGCGCTACCGCGCCATCAGCCTTGCGCACGTGGAGGGCGTCGCGATCGTCCTCGCTGTACAGCGCCACGCTTTCCAGGCCCATTGCCGCTGCGGCGCGGGCGATGCGGATGGCGATTTCACCGCGATTGGCGATCAGTAGCTTGCGGAACGTCATGATGCGAAGAAGGTGAATGTGGCGGATTTCATAGGGAAGGGCATCACGGGATCAGCCAAGCTGCTCGGCCAGCGGCGCCAGGTCCTGCTTGCGCACCTTGCCCGTGGCGGTTAGCGGCAGGGCGTCGACAATATGCACCAGCGGCACCTTGTAGACGGCCATGTTGGCACGGCACCATTGCACCAGCGCGGCGTTGTCCACCGTGCCGATGGCCTCGGGCTTGAGCATGACAAACGCCACGGGCAACTGGCCGCGGTCCTCATCCGCGCGGCCCAGCACCGCCGAGCCGAGAATGGCCGGATGCTGACCCAGCAGCGCCTCGATCTCGGCCGGGAACACGCTCATGCCGTTGACCTTGAGCATCTCCTTGCGCCGGCCCAGGTAGTGCAGGTAGCCGTGCTCGTCGATCAGGCCGATGTCGCCGGTGTGGAACCAGCCGTTGCGCAGCGATTCGCGCGTCGCGTCGGGTTTGTTCCAGTAGCCTTTGAGCAGGGTCGGCGTGCGCACGCACAGCTCGCCCTCGGCGCCCGGCGGCAGCAGCTCGCCGCTGGCGAAGTCGCAGATCTTGAACTCGGTGCCGGGCACGGGCAGGCCGACAAAGATGGGCTGGGCGCGCAGGTCCAGGTCATCGTCCTGCATGCCGTAGGCAAAGGTGTTGCAAGTTTGCGTCTCGGTCATGCCCCAGGCGGTCTCGGCGATGACCGAGCCGGTCAGCGCCTGCCACGCGCGGCGATACGGCAGGTTGAGCTTCTTGACGAAGGACGATACGCCCACGTAGCGCAGCGAGCGCAATGCGTACTGCGCCGCGCGCGGGTGCTCCATCACCTCCACCGCGTTGTCCACCAGCATCGACGCGTTGGTGACTTGGTAGCGCTGCACCGCCGCCATGAAGGTCTCGGGATCCCAGCGCGCCAGCAGTACCAGCGGGATGCCGAAGAAGGCGGGGAAGATCAGGCAGAGGTTTTCGCCCGCGATCCAGAACTCGGGGAAGAAGCCCAGCATGACGCTGTCGTCGGCGATGTCGAGCGAGACCGCGCCGAACGCGGCCGCCATGTCCACCATATCGCCCTGGGTGTGGATGCAGCCCTTGGGCAGGCCCGTGGTGCCGCCGGTGTAATTGAGCGCGGCCACGGCATCGAGCGAGGCCGGTGTGGCAGGGGCTGCGAGCGTGCACGCCGCCATCGCGGATAGCAGGTCGATGGCGTGGCCGTCGGCTTCGCAGTCATGGCGCGGCGCCTGCACCATGGGCGGCAGCGGCAGTGTGGGCTCGGCGGGAATCACATCGGCAAAGCTGGTCGAAAACAGCAGGGCGAGCGGATCCTGCGCGCCCAGCGCGGCGCGCGTTTCGCGCACCAGCGGCACCAGCTGGTCGAGCGCGATCAGCGCGCGCGGCGTGCTGTCGGCGAGTGCGTGCTGCAACTCGGCGCGCTGCGAGAGCGGGCTGATCGGCACGTACACGGCACCTAGCTTGAGGATGCCGAAGAACACGATGTGGAACTGCGGGCAATTCGGCATCAGCACCGCCACGCGGTCGCCGGCGCCGATGCCGTGTGCTGCCAGCAGCGCGGCGCAGCGGTCGCTCTGCGCGTCCAGCTCCGCGTAGGTGGTTTCGTGGCCGTAGAAAATCACCGCGGGGCGATCCGGCCGGGTGCGGCCCCAGTGGCGCAGCATGTCCGTGAGCGGCATGCGCCCCAGCGGATATTGCGGCGTGCGCGGGGTGCGCTCGGGCCATGCGCGCTGCCAACGCGCATGCATGTCGGCCAGGTAGGTGGTCTCGTCCATTGGCGGTGTCTCCTTGCTGGTGGGCCGCCAAGCCGGCTTGGGTTGGCGAAATTTACTCTTTGGTATATTTGTTTACCCTTCGGTATGATCGTATTGGCATTGCCGTCATGCGTCAAGCCAGGTGCCGCCCGCGTGAATCCATGGTTCACGGGGAGCGGGTCAACGCCAAAACGGACTGCCGGGCCTTCCAGCCGCGGCGCCATGCGAGAATCGCGTCATGCCGACTGCACAGAAAACCGCTCCCGCCGCCGAGGCCGCTCCGGAGATCGCTCCGGACGCCGTACCCGCCCGCTCGCATATCGCCGAGCGGCAGGAAGCGCGCCGCCGCCAGATCCTCGATGCCGCTGCCCAGCTGTTCTATACCAAGGGCTATCCTGGCATGACGATGAACGACCTGTGCCGCGCGCTGGGCGTGACCAAGCCGGCGGTGTACTACTACTTCACCGACAAGTACGAGATGTTCGACATCCTGTGCCGCGAGTCCGCGCAGACCTGCCTGCCGGTCATCCGCGAGACCGCCGACCCGGCCTTGCCGGTGCGCGAGCGCCTGCATGCCTGCCTGCTGGAAATGGCGCGGCGTTGCATTGCCTGCTACGTGCCCGCCACGCTCAGCTTTCGCGACAACCAGTACCTGCGGCCGGAAACGGTGACGTGGCTGGGCAATATGGCGCGCGCCTTCTACCGCGACCTCTATGCGCTGCTGGAGGAAGGCAAGCGCGCGGGGGTGTTCAGCTATGGCGACGCGCGCGTGACCGCCCATGCGATCGGCAGCGTGGTTGGCTTCATGTACACCTGGCACCAGCCCGAGCGCATGGAGGCGCAGGCGCTGGCGGAAGAGCTGGCCACGAGCATGATGAAGATGGTGTTGCCGGTGAACGGCTGACTTCGGCAGGGCTTTTCGTCGCGGCCTGGCGCAAGCCGCTAGGGGAATTCCCCAGTCCGGATTGAACTGTGCGCTAAACTTCACGTCAGACGGTGGATCGGGTCCAGAGGACTTCATCTAACGTGTTGTCTTAACCGGGTCGCGCGTTTAGCATCTGTCGAAAATCGAACGACCATTCAGAAAATCAGGAGACGGTGCATGGAAAGACTGTGGCTGAAGCATTACCCGGCCGGCGTGCCTGCCGAGATCGATAGCAGTCAGTTCCGCTCGCTGGCCGAATTGCTCGAGGCGTCCTTCCGCACCTATGCTGATCGCCGTGCCTTTGTGTGCATGGACAAGTCGATCACCTACGGCGAGCTCGACCGCATGTCGCGGCAGTTCGCGGCGTKGCTGCAGTCGCGCGGGCTCAAGCCGGGCGCGCGCGTGGCTATCATGATGCCCAACGTGCTGCAGTATCCGGTGGTGCTGGCCGCCGTGCTGCGTGCCGGCTTTGTCGTGGTCAACGTCAATCCGCTCTACACCCCGCGCGAACTCGAGCATCAACTCAAGGACAGCGGCGCCGAGGCCATTGTCATCCTCGAGAACTTCGCTACCACGCTGCAGCAAGTGCTGCCCGCCACGCCGGTCAAGCATGTGGTGGTGGCCAGCATGGGCGACCTGCTGGGCGGCCTCAAGGGCGCGATCGTCAATTTCGTGGTGCGTAACGTCAAGAAGATGGTGCCGGCCTGGGAACTGCCCAACTGCGTGCGCTTCAACGCGGTGCTGGCAGAGGGGCGCGGCATGCAGCTGCAGCCCGCCACCACGGGCCCGGACGACATTGCCTTCCTGCAATACACCGGCGGCACCACTGGCGTGTCCAAGGGCGCCGTGCTGCTGCACCGGAACATCGTCTCCAACGTGCTGCAGTCCGAAGCCTGGATGCAGCCGGCGCTGGCCAAGGGCGCACCGATCGACCAGGTGATCACCATCACGGCGCTGCCGCTGTACCACATCTTCGCGCTGACGGTCTGCTGCCTGCTGGGCATGCGCAGCGGCGGCCTGAGCGTGCTGATCCCCAATCCGCGCGATATCCCCGGCTTCATCAAGGAGCTGCAGAAGTACAAGTTCAACATGTTCCCGGCGGTCAATACGCTGTACAACGCGCTGATCAACAGCCCGGATATCGACAAGGTCGACTTCTCGGGCTTGCGCGTGGCCAACGGCGGGGGCATGGCGGTGCAGGAAGCGGTGGCCAAGAAGTGGCTGGCCAGGACGGGCTGCCCGGTCATCGAGGGCTACGGCCTGTCGGAGACCTCGCCTTCGGCTACCTGCAACCCGACTGATTCCGACGCGTTCTCCGGCACCATCGGCCTGCCGCTGCCGTCGACCGACATCGCCATTCGTGACGACGACGGCGCGGACGTGCCGCTCGGCCAGGCTGGCGAGATCTGCATCCGTGGCCCGCAGGTGATGGCCGGCTACTGGAACCGCCCGGACGAGACCGCCAAGGTCATGACGGCTGACGGCTTCTTCAAGTCTGGCGACATCGGCGTGATGGACGCGCGCGGCTACACCAAGATCGTCGACCGCAAGAAGGACATGATCCTGGTGTCCGGCTTCAACGTGTACCCGAACGAGGTCGAAGGCGTGGCCGCAGAGTGCCCGGGCGTGCTGGAGGTGGCAGCGGTGGGCGTGCCCGACGAGCATTCGGGCGAAGTGGTCAAGCTGTACGTGGTCCGCAAGGATCCCGCGCTGACAGAAGCCGAGCTGATCGCCTTCTGCAAGGAGCGCCTGACCGGCTACAAGCGGCCCAAGTTCGTGGAGTTCCGCAGCGAGTTGCCCAAGACCAATGTGGGCAAGATACTGCGCCGCGAGCTGCGCGACAGCCGCACGGYGGCCTGARCGAAGGGCGCAAGCCAGCCACGCACGCCGCGGCAAGAACGGCCTCCCGCAAGGGAGGCCGTTCTTCATTCAGCGGGGCGCGTCAGCATTCCCGGGAGGGCACGAGCAGCGGCTCGGGGGCGCCGTCGGGATAGACCATCCGCACGCAGGCGCCGGGTTCCAGGCCAGGCGCCGCGGGGCCATTGACGATGACGTTGCCGCCGCTGCCATCCAGTGGCGCCACCGTGTACTGAAACAGGTCCATGCGCGGCCGCGGGCGTAGCAACGTATTCAGGTCGATGGAAAAGCCAACGCCTGCGCCGCTCGAGCCACCGCCGTTCCATGCACCGCCGCCAACGCCCACGGCGGTGCTCGCCGCACCGTTGTCCGGCATGTCGACCTGGCCCACCAGCGTCTTCGCGCCGATGCGCCCAAGCTTGATGCTGACGTTGAGCGGTGACACCTTGGGCCCCGGCGGCGTGCTCTGGCAAGCCACGAGGAGTAGCGTCAGCAGCGAGGCGCAAAGCGCGCCCGCTGCCGAACGGGTCGCGTTCATGCGCTCACCAGCCCGGTCTTGAGCCGGCCCAGCAAGCGGAACAGGGCGCGCCGATCGGTCTGGGGCAGGCCGCCGAACAATTGCTCGATCCAGTCTTCGTGCGCGCGCGCCATCTTGGAGAATGCGGTGCGCCCGGCCGGCGTGAGCCGGATCAGGTAAGCGCGGCGATCGCTTGGCAATGCCTCGCGCGAGACCAGGCCTTCCTGCTGGAGCTGGTCCGTGATGCCGGTGACGTTGCCGCCGGTGACCATCATGCGGCGCGATAGCTCGCCCATCTTCAGGCCCTCCGGATGGCGGTCAAGCTGGGACATCAGGTCGAAGCGCGGCAGGGTGCAGGCGAAATCCTGACGCAGCCGGGAGCGGATGTCGGCCTCGACCAGATTGGTGCAGGTCAGCAGACGCAGCCACAGGCGCAGGGCGTCGTGGGCGTTATCGTCGGCACTGGTTTCGAGATCGACCGGCGCTTCTTCGGCGCCGGCCTTGGGCGGGGCCTCGGCGGCAGGTGGGATGGGCATCGCGGCACGCTGGTTGTTTGATGCCTCAAGTATATGCGCTCGCACGCCGCCACGGGCCGGCCCGCGCCTCAATCGACCTTGGCGCCCGAGTCCCTGACCACCTTGGCCCATTTGGCGAGCTCGGCGCGGATAACGGCGGCGAACTGCTCCGGCGTGTTGCCGACCGGGTCGGCACCCTGGGCCAGCATCTTTTCGCGCATGGCCGGCGTGGCCAGCGCGCGCGCGACTTCCTGCTGGACGCGCGCGACGATCTCGTGCGGCGTGCCGGCGGGCGCCAGCAAGCCAAACCAGGAGCTGGCCTCGAAGCCCGGCAGGCGGGCCGCCTCTGCCACCGTTGGCACGCCCGGCAGCGCCGGCGAGGGTTTGGCGCTGGTGACGGCCAGTGCCTTGAGCTTGCCGCTCTTGATCAGCGCCATCGATGAGGGCAGGTTGTCGAACATCAGCTGCATGGTGCCGCCGGCCAGGTCGGTCAGGGCCGGGCCGCTGCCCTTGTAGGGGAAGTGCACCATGAAGGTACGGGTCTGGGTCTTGAACAGCTCGCCTGCCAGGTGGATCGAGGTACCGTTGCCGCTCGACGCCATATTGAGCTTGCCGGGGTTGGCGCGCGCATAGGCGATCAGGTCCGTGACGCTGTTGATGCGGTTTTGCTGCGCGAAGGCGGGGTTGACCACCAGCACATTGGGCACCGAGGCCACCTCGGTGATGGGGGCGAAGTCCTTGACCGGGTCGAACGGCAGCTTGCCGTACAGAGACTGGTTGATGCCATGCGTGCCCACCGTGCCCATCAGCAGCGTGTAGCCGTCCGGCGCGGCCTTGGCGACCATGTCGGTGCCGATGTTGCCGCCCGCGCCCGGCCGGTTGTCGACGACTACGTTCCAGCCCTGGAGCTTCGACAGCTCGGCGGCCACGGCGCGCGCCAGGATGTCCGTCGTGCCGCCGGCAGGGAACGGCACCACCAGGCGGATCGGCTTGTTCGGGTAGGGGTCCGCGGCTTGCGCGGGCGCTTGCCAGGCAAGGGGGGCAAGGCAGGCACCAGCGATGGTGGCAAGCAGCCTGTGGGTCGCGCGGCGGCGGGTGCGGTGCATGGGAGTCTCCTTATGGGTGCCTGCGTTTTGCCGGATGGCGCGATGGCGCAATGACGCGGTACGCATCGCCGATGCATCCGGAAGGCTGCTGCATTGTAGTGTCGGCATAACAATGTGCCGATGAGGTGATGCCCTAGGACCGAGAGGCGAGGCCGCGCCATGAAAAAAGGCACCCGAAGGTGCCTTTGCCGTGCCGCGCGGATGCGCTTAGAACTTGTGGCGGATACCCACGGCGGCGCCCAGCATGTTGTTGTTGTTGCTGCCGAGGAAGTAGGTATTGGCGAAGCTGATCGCCGACGTGTCGAGGTTCAGGCCGGCGTTCTTCGCGTACGCGGCGGTCAGATAAACGTCGGTGCGCTTGGACAGGTTGTAGTCGGCGATGAACGAAATCTGCCACGGGTTCTTGACGTTGACGCCGCCGAGGTTCTTGACGTCGTCATAGTTGTACTGCAGCGTCAGGCCCAGTGGTGCGGTGACCTGGTAGTTGGCGCCGATCCAGTAGTAGTTGTCGCGCAGCACGGTGGCACCGGTCTGTGCCTTGGTTTGGCCCCAGCGATAGCCGCCCATGATCTTGGCCGGGCCAAAGGCATAGCTGCCCGCGACGGCAGCCTTCTTGGCCGTGCCAGTGCCGAGGAAGGCGGCAGTAGCCGGATTCGAGATGCTCGGGTTGTATTGGTCGTAGGCGATAGTCGCGCCGAACGGACCGGCAGCGTAGGCCACGCCGGCGCCATAGCCGGTGTCGCGGCGGAACTGGCCCGGGACTTCGCCGTTGCCTGCCACGCCGTTGCCGAAGGACCAGTGTGCGATCGCGGTCACCGGACCGAATACGCCCGTGTACTTRGCCGTGTTGTCGGAGCGGAAGTTCAGGCCGAGCTGGGCGACCACCGGCTCATACTGGGTGGCGTAGCCGCTGGGCGAAAAGTTGGCGAGCAGGTCGAACAGCGTGGTGTACTGGCGACCAAAGGTGAAGCGGCCAACTTGGGCGCTTTCGATACCTACGTACGCTTGACGACCGAACAGGCGGCCGCCTTGCTGCAGCGAGCCGGTGTCGAGGGCGAAGCCGTTTTCGAGCACGAACAGCGCCTTCAAGCCGCCGCCCAGGTCTTCCACGCCGCGCAGGCCCCAACGCGAGCCGGACAGGCCACCGGAGGACATGCGAAAGACGGAGTCGCCGCGACCGGTACTGAGGCCGTTGGCGGCCGACGGTGCAACGCCGAGGTGATTGACGTATTCGAGGTTCATATCCGCAACGCCGTACAGCGTCACGCTGGACTGGGCCTGTGCGGCACCCGCGAATGCACCCAACGCAGCCAGCGCGAGAAGCGATTTTTTCATGCTCGATGATCTCCGTGTAAGAATTATTGGTGGCCAGCGGAGAAACCTCCTGAGTCTCCATTTTCCGCTTACCCAACTTCGTCAGAAGCTGCCAACTACTGTAACAAACCGCCCTCGATTCACAATCGGGTTCACTGCCCTTGTCAGCTTTTCACAACTCAGGGTTTTGGAGTATCTGGCCCTTGCCAGCGCAGGCCGGGCGGGAGAGGCCAGGCAAGTCGGCCACGGTACAATGCGGGAAATCCCGAGAGCGTATTCATCGGCCCATCCCCCCTTCGCCAGGGCGTGGGACGCGGAACCGCTCCGAGCAACCACCAGCGCATGCATCCATGGATACCTTGATTCGCGAATTCGATGTGGCCTTGCGCGCGATCGCAGGCGTCACCCGCGCCAGTCGTGCCAATCCCGCCGAGGCGCTTGCGCCCGATGCGCAGAGCCTTGACGAGACGCAACGCCGCCACGTGGCCGGGCTCATGCGCATCAACCACGTGGGTGAGGTCTGCGCGCAGGCCCTTTACCAGGCGCAGAAGCTGACCGCGCGCACGCCGCAGGTTCGCGCACAGATGGATGAGGCCGCGCGCGAGGAAGAAGACCACCTCGGCTGGTGCGCCGAACGCCTGCGCGAGCTCGGCTCGCGTCCCAGCCTGCTCAACCCGCTCTGGTACGCAGGCGCGTTTGCCATTGGCTGGGCGGCGGGGCGAGCGGGCGACCGGGTCAGCCTGGGATTCGTCTCCGAGACCGAGTACCAGGTCGAGCAGCACCTGAATGGCCATCTCGAGCAGATTCCCGTTGCCGACGACCGGTCGCGCGCGATCCTGGAGCAGATGCGCGATGACGAGGTGAGGCACGGCGCCGCCGCGCGCGAGGCGGGCGGCATGCCGCTGCCCTCGCCGGTGCGCGCGATGATGCGGGCGGCCTCCAAGGTGATGACCACCGCCGCGTATCGGATCTGAGTGACGGCGCCGGAGCGGGAAGCCCCGCCCCATCGCCTCGCGCGCCGGCAAGTCAGGTGCCCCCCCGCACGCGGGGTAGACGCGAAAACGTTGTATCCTTCCATCGGTCCGGCTCGGCCGTATTTCCTGCTGCAGGCAGTTCCTTCCTCAGTTGTTCTCAGGTGGTTTCTCTGCTTTCTTCCATAAGATCTTCATTTCATTGGGAATTCACTTTTTCGGTGCGCGAGGTGTGCGCGCTAAGTCATTGTTCTAATTAAAAAAACCCGGATTGTTGCCCCATAACGAGCCTTGACCCGTGAAATCGCTTCCTCTAAAGTGGGAAATAGTGTGAGGAAGTGTGTTTTTGTGTGAAAACGCAGTCTGGCTATGGGATCATCGCCCAACGTCGGATTTAAAGGATTCACGCGCCAGCCGGTGGCAAGCATGCCGGCGCGGACCGGGGAGCTAGCTTGTTTCAGGGCGCATCGGCGCTGTCACTGGATGCCAAGGGCCGGATGTCGATTCCGGCGCGGCACCGTGAAGCGCTACAACAGCAGGCCGAGGGCCGGGTAACGCTGACCAAGCACCCGGACGGCTGCCTGCTGCTGTTTCCGCGCCCTGAATGGGAAAACTTCCGTGGTCGCATTGCGRCTTTGCCGATGGACGCGCACTGGTGGAAGCGCATCTTCCTGGGCAATGCCGCTGATGTCGACATGGACGGCGCGGGCCGGGTGCTGATCGCGCCCGAGCTGCGTAGCGCCGCCTTGCTCGACAAGGAAGTCATGCTGCTCGGTATGGGCAGCCATTTCGAAGTCTGGGATGCCGCAACCTACGCCGCCAAGGAACAGCAGGCGATGGCGCAGGGCATGCCGGAAGCATTAAAGAATTTCTCTTTTTGACGAGGTCATGAGCTCAACCCAAACGCCGGGGACCACCGCCCTGCGCCATCGCACCGTGTTGCTGGACGAGGCTGTCGAAGCCCTGGTCTGGCGGCCCGATGGCGTCTATGTGGACGGCACCTTCGGCAGAGGGGGGCACAGCCGGGCAATTCTGGCCCGGCTGGGCCCGGCCGGGGCACTGGTGGCCTTCGACAAGGATCCGGCAGCAATCGCAGAGGCGGGCACCATCAAGGATGCCCGCTTCTCCATTGAGCACACCAGCTTCGCCGAGATGCCGGCGGCGCTGGCGGGCCGGGGAAAGGTCGCCGGGATATTGCTCGACCTGGGCATCAGCTCACCCCAGATCGACGACGCGGAGCGGGGGTTTTCCTTTCGCTTCGAGGGACCGCTGGACATGCGCATGGACACCACGCGCGGCATGACCGCCGCGCAGTGGCTGGCGCAAGCGGATGAGCAAGACATCGCAAGGGTGATACGGGACTATGGGGAAGAACGGTTTGCTGTACAGATTGCAAAGGCGGTTGTTGCTCGCCGGAGCGAACCCGGCCATGGCGGACCGCTTACCACTACTGCCGAGCTTGCCGCGCTCGTGGCGAAAGCCGTCAAAACACGCGAGAAGGGTCAGGACCCTGCGACCCGCACCTTTCAGGCTCTACGGATTCACGTCAATCAAGAGCTTGCGGACCTCGAAAGCGGCCTGAGCGCCGCTTACGACCTGTTGCAGGAAGGCGGGCGGCTGGTGGTCATCAGTTTTCATTCGCTTGAGGACCGCATCGTCAAGCGGTTCATGCAGGCGCACGCCCGTCCGCAGCAGAATGCCGATCCCGCCATGCGCCGCGCGCCCCTGCGCGCGGACCAGCTGCCGCAGCCCACGCTGAAGCTGCTCGGCCGGGTCAAGCCGGGCGCCGAAGAGGTTGCCGCCAATCCGCGTGCCCGCTCCGCAGTGATGCGCGTGGCCGAGAAGCTGCCGTCCCCGGCGTCCCCTTCGTCCGCCTCCACCCAGAAGGCGGGYCGCCCATGAACCGCCTGACTTTCTTCCTGCTGGCTGCCCTGATGCTGTGCGCGCTCTCGCTGGTGAGCGCGCAGCACCAGGCCCGCACCCTGTTCGTCGCCCACGAGCGCGCGCAGGCGGAAGAAAAGCAGCTCGACATGGACTGGTCCCGCTTGCAGTACCAGCAGAGCTCGCTCGGCAAGAGCGCGCGCATCGCGGACGCGGCGCGGACACAGCTGAAGATGACGCCGGTGCTTCCCGGCAGGACCCAATACCTGGCCGGCGTGGTGCTGGACGCGCCGCCCGCCAGCGCGCCCGCGGCTGCAGCACCCGAGGGGAGTAAGCCATGACCATCGCCCGGCCCTCGCAAAACGCCCAGCGCGGCAACCCTTCGCGCCCGCGCACCGGCCAGTTCGCCGCTAGCCCCGTGCTTGGCCTGCGCTTGCCGATGTGGCGCTCGAAGCTGGTGGTGTTCATGATGTTCGCCGCCTTCGTCGCCCTGGCCGGGCGCGCGCTCTGGATCCAGGGCCCGGGCAACCAGTTCTACGAGGCCGAAGGCAAGAAGCGCTTCCAGCGCACGCTCGAGCTGCCCGCAACGCGCGGCAAGATCCTCGACCGCAATGGGCTGGTGCTGGCGACCAGCTTGCCCGTGAAGGCCATCTGGGCGGTCCCGGAGGATGTGCCCGATGAGATCGACGCTGACAAGATCCGCCAGTTGAGCAAGCTGCTCGACATGAGCGACAAGGAGCTGCGCCGCAAATTCACGGAAGACAAGAGCTTCGTCTACCTGAAGCGCCAGGTGCTGCCGGATGTCGCGGACAAGATCGCCGCGCTCAAGATCGAAGGTATTCACCAGACCCGCGAATACAAGCGCTTCTATCCGGAAGGCGAGGCGATGGCGCACATCGTCGGCTTTACCAATGTCGAAGACCGCGGCCAGGAAGGCGTGGAGCTGGCGCGCGAGGGCGTGCTGGCCGGCAAGTCCGGCGCGCGCCAGGTGATCAAGGACCGCCTTGGCCGCGTGGTGGAGGATGTGGGCATCCTCAAGACGCCGCGCGACGGCGAGGACCAGCAGCTCTCCATCGACGCCAAGATCCAGTACCTGGCCTACAACGAGGTTAAGGCCATCGTCGAGCGCAGCAAGGCCAAGGCGGCCAGCGCCGTGGTGCTCGACGCGCAGACCGGCGAGGTGCTGGCGCTGGCCAACTGGCCGACCTACAACCCCAACGACCGCACCCGCCTGTCGGGCGAGCAGCTGCGCAACCGGGTCCTGACCGACACCTTCGAGCCGGGCTCGATGATGAAGCCGATCACGATCGGGCTGGCGCTGCAGCTCAAGCGGGTCACGCCGTCGACGGTATTTGCCACGACCGGCAAGTTCACCTACGAAGGCGCCACCATCAGCGACACCCATAACTACGGTGCGCTGACCGTGGCCGGCATCATTCAGAAGTCCAGCAACATCGGCACGACCAAGATTTCGATGCTGCTCAAGCCGCAGGAAATGTGGGATATGTATATGAGCGTGGGCCTGGGCCAGGCGCCCAAGATCGGCTTCCCCGGCGCCGTGGCCGGACGGGTGCGCCCATACAAGAGCTGGCGGCCCATCGAGCAGGCGACCATGTCCTATGGCTACGGCCTGTCGGTGTCGCTGTTCCAGATCGCCCACGCTTACACCATCTTCGCCMATGATGGCGAGCTGATCCCGGTCACCATGTTCCGGAACCAGGGCCCGGTCACTGGCGAGCGCGTGCTGTCGCCCGAGGTGGCGCGCCAGGTGCGGGCCATGCTGGAGACGGTGACGGCGCCAGGCGGCACTGCGCCCGAAGCCCAAGTGATGGGCTACCGGGTCGGCGGCAAGACGGGCACGGCGTACAAGCACGTGGGCCGCGGCTACGACCGCAGCAAGTACCGGGCTTCCTTCATCGGCCTGGCGCCGATGTCCAACCCGCGCGTGATCGTGGCCGTGAGCGTGGATGAGCCTACCTCGGGCAGCCACTATGGTGGCGCCGCGGCGGGCCCGGCCTTCTCCGCGATTACCGGCGGCGCGCTGCGCGCGCTCAATGTGCAACCGGATTCGCCGATCCGCCAGTTGGTCGTGAGCGACAAGGTGCAGGAAAGCGAACCGTGGAGCGCGACGCAATGACCCGGACGCTGCTTCCCCTCGAGATCTCCGCCCAGGCCGCCGACGCGCTGGCCTGGCTGCGCCAGCACGCCCCCGCCGGCGCCAAGCTGACCGGCGACACGCGCCGGCTGGCCCAGGGCGACGTGTTCTTTGCCTATGTGCTGGGCAATGCGCGCCTGTCGACCGATGGGCGCCCGCATATCGCCCAGGCGATCGCCCGTGGCGCCAGCGCCGTGGTCTTTGAGGCCGATGGCTTCGCCTGGCCGCATGGCGAAGGCGTGCCGCACCTTGGCGTGTCGAGCCTGCACCAGCTCGCCGGCCCGATTGCTGCCGGCTGGTATGACAACGCCGCGCGCGATCTCGCCGTGACCGGCATCACCGGCACCAATGGCAAGACGTCGTGCTGCCAGTGGCTGGCGCGCGTGCTGCAGGCCGCGGGCAAGCGCTGCGCCACCATCGGCACGCTTGGCACCGGTTTTCCTGACGCGCTCACGGCGACCGGCTTCACCACGCCCGACGCCGTTCAGCTGCAGGACAGCCTGGCCGCGCTGCATGGCGCCGGCGCGCGCGCGGTCGCCATGGAAGTGTCCTCGCACGGCCTGGAGCAAGGCCGCGTGGCCGGCACCCACTTTGCGGTTGCAGTGCTGACCAACCTGACCCAGGACCATCTCGACTACCACGGCACCATGGCCGAGTACGAGGCGGCCAAGGCCCTGCTGTTTCAATGGCCCGGCCTGCGTGCCGCCGTGATCAACCGCGACGATGCCATGGGTGGCCGCCTGCTGGCAAACTCCGCGCTCGCCGCGCAGGTGATCGAATACGGCATCGATGGCGCAGCCGCCCCGAGCCGCAAGACCGGCCAGTGGCTGCGCGCGACCAACGTGCGCGCCACCGCGGCCGGCACCGCCTTCCATGTGGATGGCAGCTTCGGCAGCGCCGATGTCAGCACGCCGATGATCGGCGCCTTCAATGTCAGCAACCTGCTCGCCGTGCTGGGCGCCACGCTGGCCAACGGCATTGCCTGGGACGCTGCCCTCGACGCGCTGCGCACGCTCAAGCCGGTCGACGGCMGCATGGAGTTGTTCGGCGGCAGCCATGGCGGCCAGGACGGGCCGCTGGCGGTGGTCGATTACGCCCATACCCCGGATGCACTGGAAAAGACGCTGGACGCGCTGCGCCCAGTGGCCCAGGCCCGCAAGGGCCGGCTGTGGTGCGTGTTCGGCTGTGGCGGYGACCGCGACCCGATCAAGCGCCCGCTGATGGGCGAAGTGGCCGAGCGGCTTGCCGACGAGGTGGTGCTGACCAGCGACAACCCGCGCAGCGAAGACCCGCAAGACATCCTGAACGCCATTGCCGACGGCATGGCCGACCGCAGCCGCGCGCACCTGATCGAGGACCGCGCAGCCGCCATCCTGTATGCCATCAAGCACGCCACCGCAGCCGACGTGGTGCTGGTGGCCGGCAAGGGGCATGAAGCCACCCAGGAGGTGCAGGGCCGCAAGCGGCCTTTCTCCGACCGCGAGCATGTCCGCCTGACGCTGGGCACGCGTGGGGTGTCAGCATGACGCAATACACCATGACCGATTTGCAGCAAGCCGCCGGCTGGATCGCCGGCGCGCGTCTTTCCGGGCCCGATGGCGCAGCCAGCCGGGCGTTCTCCCGCGTGCTGACCGACAGCCGCACGGTTCAGCCGGGCGACCTGTTCGTCGCGCTCAAGGGCGAGCGCTTCGACGCGCACGATTTCCTGGCCGACGTGGTGGCGCGTGGCGCCGCCGCGGTGCTGGTGGACCGTGAGCCCGACGCCGCGCTTGGCATGCCCGCCATCGTGGTGCCCGATACCCGCCTGGCACTGGGCCAGCTGGCCGCCGGCTGGCGCCGCCGTTTCAGCCTGCCCGCGGTCGCGGTGACGGGCAGCAATGGCAAGACCACCGTCAAGGAGATGATCGCCGCGATCTTCGCGGCGGCGGTAGGGGAGGGCGCCCGCCTGGCAACGGGCGGCAACCTGAACAACGATATCGGCTTGCCGCTGACCGTGCTGCGGCTGTCCGCCGCGCACCGGCTCGCCGTGCTCGAGCTCGGCATGAACCACCCGGGTGAGACCGTCTACCTGGCCAGCATCGCCCAGCCTACCGTGGCGGTGGTGACCAACGCGCAGCGCGAGCACCAGGAGTTCATGGTGAACGTCGAGGCCGTGGCGCATGAACACGCCGCGGCGATCGCTGCGTTGCCCGCAGACGGCGTGGCGGTGTTCCCGCTCGACGCCGAAGGCGGCGGCGCGCATGCGGGCATCTGGCGCCAGGCAGCCGGTGCGCGCCGCGTGCTGTCGTTTGGCCTGGATGCCAGCGCCGATGTCCGCGCCGATGTGGCTCTGGACGACGGCGTGCAAGTGATGCAGGTCAGCGCGCCCGGTGCCGCGTTCGAGGTCCGCCTGTCGGTGCTTGGCACCCACAACGTGTGCAACGCGCTGGCGGCGATCGCCTGCGCGCTGGGCGCGGGCGTCGGCATCGAGGCGATCCAGGCAGGGCTGGCCGGGTTTGCCGCGGTCAAGGGCCGGCTGCAGGTCAAGCATGCCACCGGCGGCACGCTGGTGATCGATGACAGCTACAACGCCAATCCCGATTCGGTACGAGCGGCCATCGACGTGCTGGCGGGGTTTGCCGCGCCGCGCCTGCTGGTGCTGGGTGACATGGCGGAAGTGGGCGACCAGGGGCCGGCCTTCCATACGGAGATCGGCGCCTACGCGAACGCGCGCGGCATCGAGACGCTGTGGGCAACCGGCGAGGCCATGGTGCACGCCGTGCAGGCATTTGGCGCCACAGCCCGGTATTTTGAACGGGCCGAGGACCTCGCCCAGGCGTTGGCGCAAGACAAGGACGGTACCGTGGCGGCGGCAAGCGCGGTACTGGTGAAGGGATCTCGGTTCATGCGGATGGAACGGATGGTCGATGCGCTGGTCGCAAACACTCCMACGCATTAATCGTCATCAACAGTAATTAACGAATCAATCTGATAGCCCGGCCCGACCGGGCGGTTGTCGAAAGGAATACGGACACACGATGTTATTGGCTCTGGCCCAGTGGCTGCAAAACGACTACAGCTTCCTGCGGGTCTTCAACTACCTGACCTTCCGCGCGGTGATGGCTAACCTCACCGCGCTTTTGATCGGGCTCGGCCTTGGGCCSTGGGTGATCCGCAAGCTGACCGAACTCAAGATCGGCCAGGCGGTGCGCACCATCGGCCCGCAGTCGCACCTGGTCAAGGCCGGCACGCCCACCATGGGCGGCGTGCTGGTGCTGGTGTCGATCGCCATCTCCACGTTGCTGTGGTGCGACTGGGGCAACCGCTTTATCTGGGTCGTGATGCTGGTGACCCTGGGCTACGGCGCGATCGGCTGGGTGGATGACTACCGCAAGGTGGTCTATCGCGATCCGCGCGGCATGTCGAGCCGCGAGAAGTTTTTCTGGCAGACCCTGATCGGCCTGGTGGCCGCGGTCTACCTGGCGTTCTCGGTATCGGAAAGCAGCAATGTGCGGGTGTGGGACCTGTTMCTGGGCTGGGTCGAAGGCGGTTTGTCGCTCGACATGCCTTACAAGTCCAACCTGATCGTGCCCTTCTTCAAGGAAGTGAGCTATCCGCTGGGCGTGGCCGGCTTCATCGTGCTGACCTATCTGGTGATTGTGGGTTCGAGCAATGCGGTGAACCTGACCGATGGCCTGGACGGCCTGGTGATCATGCCGGTGGTGCTGGTTGGCAGCGGGCTGGGCGTGTTTGCCTACGTGATGGGCAGTTCGGTCTACAGCAAGTACCTGCTGTTCCCGCATATTCCCGGGGCTGGCGAGTTGCTGATCTTTTGTTCGGCGCTGGCGGGGGCGGGCCTGGCCTTCCTCTGGTTCAACGCGCACCCGGCCCAAGTCTTCATGGGCGACGTTGGCGCGCTGGCGCTGGGCGGCGCGCTGGGCACCGTGGCGGTGATCGTGCGCCAGGAGATTGTGCTGTTCGGTGGAAACGCTGTCGGTGATGCTGCAGGTGGGCTGGTTCAAGATCACCAAGCGGCGCTACGGCGAAGGCAGGCGGTTGTTCAAGATGGCGCCGCTGCACCACCACTTCGAATTGTCTGGCTGGAAGGAAACGCAGGTGACGGTGCGCTTCTGGATCATCACCATGTTGCTGGTGCTGATTGGGCTGTCGTCGCTCAAGCTGCGCTGAAACCAGCGCGTATCTACTAACGCAGTAACGCAAAAAAGGCGGGAATCGAAGTGTTTGGCGAGTTGCAAAAACCTCATGTGCTGGTGCTGGGCCTCGGCGAATCGGGGCTGGCGATGGCGCGCTGGTGCGGCCTGTATGGTGCCCCCGTGCGCGTTGCCGACACGCGCGAGGCTCCCGCCAACCTGGTCTTCCTGCAGGCCGAGCTGCCCTCGGCCGAGTTTCATGGCGGCGCCCTGGCCGAAACGCTGCTGGACGGCATCGAACTGGTAACGATCAGCCCTGGCCTGTCGCCGCTGGAGAGCGATACCGCCGCGCTGCTGGCAGTGGCGCGCGAGCGTGGCATTCCAGTCTGGGGCGAAATCGAGCTGTTCGCGCGTGCACTCGCGCATCTGCGGGCAGAGTCCGGCTACGCGCCGAAGCTGCTGGCCATCACCGGCACCAACGGCAAGACCACCACTACCGCGCTGACCGGGCGCCTGGTGGAGCGCGCCGGCAAGAGCGTGGCGGTGGCGGGAAATATCAGTCCGTCGGCGCTGGACAAGCTGGCCGCCTGCATCGCCTCGGCCACGCTGCCCGAGGTCTGGGTGCTGGAACTGTCGAGCTTCCAGCTGGAGACCACGCACACGCTGGCGCCGCACGCGGCCACGGTGCTCAACATCACCCAGGACCATCTGGACTGGCACGGCAGCATGGAAGCCTATGCCGCCGCCAAGGCTCGGATCTTCGGCCCGGCGCCGGCGCCCGGCGAAGCCGGCTGCCTGCAGATCCTGAACCGCAACGACCGTCTCAGCCTGGATATGGCCCGCCCGGCCGGCGCACTGGTGACCTTCGGCACCGATCTGCCCGAGTTCCCGGGCTGCTTCGGCGTCCAGCGCGAGGGCGGCATGCCCTGGCTGGTGATGGCCGAGCCCGATAGCGAAGCCGAAGGCGAGAACAAGCCGCGCCGCCGCAAGGCCGCTGCCGCCGAGAGCGTGGAAGCCGTGCCGGTGCGCCACAAGCGCCTGATGCCTGCCGACGCGCTGCATATCCGTGGCATGCACAACGCCACCAACGCCATGGCCGCGCTGGCGCTGTGCCGCGCCATCGACCTGCCGATGAACGCGTTGCTGCATGGCCTGCGCGAGTACCGCGGCGAGCCGCACCGCGTGGAGTGGGTCGCCACGGTGGATGATGTCGAGTTCTTCGATGACAGCAAGGGCACCAATGTGGGCGCCACCGTCGCCGCGTTGTCCGGCCTGGACAAGCGGGTGGTGCTGATTGCCGGCGGGGAAGGCAAGGGGCAGGATTTCTCGCCGCTGGCCGCGCCGGTGGCGCAGTACGCGCGCGCCGTCGTGCTGATCGGCAAGGATGCCGGCGAGCTGCGCCGCGCGCTCCAGGACACCGGCGTCACGCTGGCCGATGCCGCCACGCTGGAGCAGGCGGTCACGCTGGCAGCCGGTGCGGCGCAGGGCGGCGACGCCGTGCTGCTGTCGCCGGCGTGCGCCAGCCTCGACATGTTCCGTAATTATGTGCACCGTGCCGAAGTCTTTCGCGCCGCGGTGGAAGAACTGGCGATGTCCAGGGGGATCGTGCCATGAGCGACGCACAGGTCAAGCGTAGCGGCTTTATCGGGGCCACCATCGGCAACGCCTGGGGCGGCCTGCGCGATGCGGTGTCCGGCGTCAAGCCGACGCGCTCGCGCATGATGGAGTACGACCAGCCACTGCTGTGGGTGGCGATCGTGCTGCTCGCGCTTGGCCTGGTGATGGTCTATTCGGCTTCGATCGCGCTGCCTGACTCGCCGCGCTATGCCAACTACCGCGAGAGCCACTTCCTCGCGCGCCACGCGTTTGCGCTGTTCATCGGGCTGTCCATGGGCCTGCTGGCCTTCCAGATCCCGGTCAAGTTCTGGGATAAGTACGCGCCCAAGCTGTTCGTGATCGCGCTGGTGATGCTGATCGTCGTGCTGGTGCCGTTCGTGGGCAAGGGCGTGAATGGCGCACGGCGCTGGATTCCGCTGGGCATCATGAACTTCCAGCCCTCCGAGTTCATGAAGCTGGCGGTGGTGCTGTACACCGCCAACTACACCGTGCGCAAGCAGGAGTGGATGCAGAACGTGGGCAAGGGCTTCCTGCCGATGGGCGTGGCCGTGGTGGTGGTCGGCATGCTGCTGCTGCTGGAGCCCGACATGGGCGCCTTCCTGGTGGTGGCCACCGTCGCCATGGGCATCCTTTTCCTCGGCGGCATCAACGGCAAGCTGTTCGCCGGCCTGGTTGGCGTGGCGGTGGGCGCCTTCGCGCTGCTGATCACGGCGTCGCCCTGGCGGCGCGAGCGGATCTTCGCATATCTCAACCCGTGGGAAGAAGCCAACGCGCTGGGCAAGGCTTACCAGCTCACCCATTCGCTGATCGCCTTCGGCCGCGGCGAGTGGACCGGGGTGGGGCTGGGCGGCAGCATCGAGAAGCTGCACTACCTGCCCGAAGCGCATACCGACTTCATCCTCGCCGTGATTGGCGAGGAGTTCGGCTTCGTGGGTGTGCTGGTGGTGATCGTCTTGTTCTACTGGATGGTGCGCCGCGCCTTTGGCATCGGCCGCACCGCGCTGCAGCTCGACCGCACCTTTGCCGGCCTCGTGGCCAAGGGCATCGGCATCTGGGTTGGCTGGCAGACCTTTATCAATATGGGCGTGAACCTTGGCCTGCTGCCGACCAAGGGGCTGACCTTGCCGCTGGTGAGCTACGGCGGCTCGGGCATTTTGATGAATTGCGTAGCGCTGGCGATCCTGCTACGCATCGACTATGAGAACCGGGTGATGATGCGCGGAGGGAAGGTATGAGCGTAGCGCAGCAGACCGTGGCGCAGCATCACTTGGTTCCGGCGGAGGCTAACTTCCTGCGTAAGCAGGAAGTTAAGCGCAGCGGCCGTAGCCAGAATCACTCAATGATGCGCGGAGGGAAGGTATGAGCGCACCGCGCACCTTGCTCGTGATGGCTGGCGGCACCGGGGGGCACGTTTTCCCCGGGCTGGCGGTCGCGCGCGCGCTGCGTGAGCAGGGCTGGCGGGTGGTATGGCTGGGCAACCGCACCGGCATGGAAGCCACGCTGGTACCCAAGTACGACATCCCGATGGAGTTCATCCAGTTTGGCGGCCTGCGCGGCAAGGGCCCGCTGACCAAGCTGATGCTGCCGCTGAACCTGTTGCGCGCCTTCTGGCAGAGCCTGCAGGCGCTGCGCCGGGTGCGGCCCAATGTGGTGCTGGGCATGGGCGGCTATATCACGTTCCCCGCCGGCATGATGGCCTCGCTGCTGGGGCGCCCGCTGGTGCTGCACGAGCAGAACTCGATTGCCGGGCTGGCCAACAAGGTGCTGGCCAAGGTCGCGGACCGGGTCCTGTGCGCCTTCCCGAATGCCCTGCCGGACAGCGAGTGGACCGGCAACCCGGTGCGAGACGAAGTGGCGCACATGCCGGCGCCCGAAGCGCGCTACGACGGCCGCACCGGCCCGTTGCGGCTGCTGGTGGTGGGCGGCAGCCTGGGCGCGGCGGCACTCAACGAGGTCGTCCCAAAGGCGCTGGCGCTGCTGCCGCAAGGCGAGCGCCCGCTGGTCAAGCACCAGGCCGGCGCGAAGCAGATCGACACGCTGCGCGCCAACTACCAGGCTGCCGGCGTGGCGGCGGAAGCCTTGCCCTTTATCGACGACATGGCGGCGGCATACGCAGAGGCGGATCTGGTGATCTGCCGCGCGGGCGCAATGACCGTGTCGGAGGTGGCGGCGGCAGGCGTGGCGGCACTGTTCGTGCCGTTCCCGCATGCGGTCGATGACCACCAGACCACCAATGCGGAATTCCTCTCGACCCAGGATGCCGCCTTGCTGGTCCAACAGAACGAACTGACCGCGAGCGGGCTGGCGCAGACGCTGGCCTCGCTGTCGCGGCCCCGACTCAGAGAGATGGCGCATCAGGCGCGCGGTCTTGCCAAGCCCGAAGCGACCCGGCGCGTGGCGGAGATCTGCAGCCAGATGGCCAGGGATTGAACCAACGGATTCATGAAGCACATCGTCAAGAATATCCATTTCGTAGGCATCGGCGGCGCCGGCATGAGCGGCATCGCCGAGGTCCTATTGAACCTGGGCTACAGGGTCTCAGGGTCCGACGTGGGCAGCAATGCCGCCACGCGGCGCCTCGCGTCGCTCGGCGCGGCCGTGATGCACGGGCATGATGCCGCCAACGTCAACGGCGCCAATGCCGTGGTGGTATCCACCGCCGTGACCAACGACAACCCCGAGGTGCTGGCCGCGCGCGCCAAGCGTATCCCGGTGGTGCCGCGCGCGGTGATGCTGGCCGAGCTGATGCGCCTGAAGCAGGGCGTGGCCATCGCCGGCACGCATGGCAAGACCACTACCACCAGCCTGGTGGCGTCGGTGCTGGCTGAAGGCGGGCTCGATCCCACCTTCGTGATCGGCGGCCGGCTTAACTCGGCGGGCGCCAACGCGCGCCTGGGCACGGGCGACTTCATCGTGGCCGAGGCCGACGAGTCGGATGCCTCGTTCCTGAACCTGTTCCCGGTGATCGAGGTCATCACCAACATCGACGCCGACCACATGGACACCTACGGGCATGATTTTGCCCGGCTCAAGCAGGCGTTCGTGGAGTTCACCCAGCGCCTGCCGTTCTATGGCATCGCCGTGCTGTGCGTGGACGACCCCAACGTGCGCGAGATCATGCCGTTCGTGTCCAAGCCAATCGTGCGCTACGGCTTTGCCGAAGATGCGCAGGTGCGCGCGGTTAATGCCCGCGCCGTCGACGGCCAGATGCATTTCACCGTGCTGCGCCAGTTGAACGGACACGCAGAGGCGCCGCTGGAGGTGGTGCTGAACCTGCCGGGCATGCACAACATCCAGAACGCGCTGGCGGCGATTGCCATCGCGACCGAGCTGGAGGTGCCGGACGCCGCCATCGTCAAGGCACTGCGCGAGTTCCACGGGGTGGGACGCCGCTTCCAGCGCTATGGCGAAGTGGCCTGCGCCGGCACCAACGAGCAGGGCGAGGCCAAGGGCGCAGGCACCTTCACGCTGGTCGACGACTACGGCCACCATCCGGTCGAGATGGCCGCGACGCTGGCCGCCGCGCGCGGTGCGTTCCCGGGSCGCCGSCTKGTGCTGGCGTTCCAGCCGCACCGCTWYACSCGSACGCGCGACTGYTTCGARGAYTTCGTSAAGGTGCTSGGCACCGTGGAYGCGCTGCTGCTGGCSGAGGTCTATGCCGCCGGCGAAGCCCCGATTGTGGCCGCCGATGGCCGCGCGCTGACGCGCGCGCTGCGCGTGGCAGGCAAGGTTGAACCCGTTTTTGTGGAGCAGATCGACGAAATGCCGCAGGCTATCCTGAACGCCGTGCGTCCCGGCGATGTGGTGGTGACGATGGGCGCGGGCACGATTGGTACCGTGCCCGGACAACTGGTTTCGCAGCAAGCCGGGGGGCAGGCATGAGCTTCGTCGCCCATCCCAATATCGATCCCAAAGCGCTGGGCAAGGTTGGCGTGCTGCTCGGCGGCCGCTCGGCCGAACGCGAGATCTCGCTGCTGTCGGGCAACGGCGTGCTGGCAGCGCTGCGCTCGCGCGGCGTCGATGCCCATGCCTTCGATCCCGGCCTGCAGTCGGTGGCCGAGCTGGCCACGGCTGGCTTTGACCGCGTCTTTATTGCCCTGCATGGCCGCTACGGCGAGGACGGCACCATCCAGGGCCTGCTCGAGCAGCTCGGCGTGCCCTATACCGGCAGCGGCGTGCTGGCCTCGGCGCTGGCCATGGACAAGCAGGCCACCAAGCGCCTGTGGACCACGCACGGCCTGCCGACGCCGCGCTTCGCCATGCTGCACGCCGATACCGATTTCGACGCCGTGGTGGCCGACCTGGGCCTGCCCCTGATCGTCAAGCCGGCGCGCGAGGGCTCGTCCATCGGCCTGTCCAAGGTGACCGAAGCCGGCCAGATGCGTGCCGCCTTCGAGAAGGCCGCGGCGCTGGACAACGACGTGATCGCCGAAACCTTTATCGACGGCGCGGAGCTGACCTGCCCGATCGTGGGGGAGGGCGCTACCGCCGAAGCGCTGCCGGTGATCCGCATCGTCGCCCCCGGCGCGAACTACGACTATCAAAACAAGTACTTTACTGACGATACCCAGTATCTGTGCCCATCGGGCCTGCCGGCCGATGTGGAAGCCGAAGTCCGGCGCCTGGCGGTGCAATCCTTCCGCGTGCTGGGTTGCCGCGGCTGGGCGCGTGCCGACGTGATGCTCAGCGCCGACAACAAGCCTTACCTGCTCGAGATGAATACCTCGCCCGGCATGACCGGCCATTCGCTGGTGCCGATGGCGGCGCGCGCGGTGGGCATCAGCTACGAGGATTTCGTCATGCAGGTGATTGCCGCGGCCACGCTGGACCTGCATCCCAGCGCGGCCTGGAAGCCCGATTGAGCATGGACCGAGCCAACACTGAACCCTGACTGACCGGAACCGGGACAACCCAACGCCATGTGGCACAACACTCGCCTGCTTAACCTGATCGCCTCCACGCTCTATGCGCTGGTGGCGATGATGGCGTTCGCGGCCGGCTTGCTATGGCTGGCGCAGCGGCCGGTGTTTGCCATTACCCACGTCGAGCTGGTGTCGATGGAAGGCGGCACCCTGCGCCATGTCAATGCGCCGAGCGTGCGCGCCAACGCGCTGGGCAAGCTGTCGGGGAGCYTTTTCACGCTCGACCTGAATGAGGCGCGCCAGATCTTCGAGTCGGTGCCCTGGGTGCGCCGTGCCAGCGTGCGGCGCGAATGGCCCAACGGGCTGGCGGTCGAGGTCGAGGAGCACGAAGCCCTCGGTACGTGGGGCAATGCCGACAGTGGCCGCCTGATCAACACTTATGGCGAAGTTTTCGTCGCCAATCCGGCCGAAGCCGAGGAAGATGCCCAGTTGCTCGCACTCGATGGCCCGCCGGACAGCGAGGGCGACGTGGTGGACAAGCTCGAAGTCATGCGCGAGTGGTTCAAGCCGCTGAAGGTGGAGCCGCTGGCGGTCACGCTGTCGTCCCGCTACGCCTGGCGCGCCAAGCTCTCCAACGGCATGGTGGTGGAGCTTGGCCGTGAACAGAACGACGAGGAGCGCGACGCCATGGGCCAGCGCGTCAAGCGCTTCGTGGTGGCCTGGCCCCAGGTCACGGAGCAGTGGGGCAAGCAGATCGAGTATGCGGACCTGCGATACCCCAATGGGTTCGCGATTCGCGCGGCTAACGTGCGCTTCCTGACCGATGCCCAGGCAGCGGCGGCGGCCAAGGCGAGAGCGGCCGGTTCCAGCACGAGCACCAGCGCGAACACGAACGCCAGCACCAATCCGAACAACAATCCGACGCGACTCAAGAGTAAGAACGCGGAGAAAAACCGATGAGCAAGGAATACAAGGACCTACTGGTCGGTCTCGATATCGGCACTTCCAAAGTGGCCGCGGTGGTGGCGGAGTTGCGCCCCGACGGCAGCTACGAAGTGATCGGGATGGGCCAGTCAGAGTCCAAGGGTCTGAAGAAAGGGGTTGTGGTCAATATCGAGGCCACGGTGCAGTCCATCCAGCGTGCGCTGGAGGAGGCTGAGCTGATGGCCGACTGCAAGATCTCCGAGGTGTTTACCGGCATTGCCGGCAGCCATATCCGCAGCTTCAACTCCAGCGGCATGGTGGCGATCAAGGACAAGGAGGTCACCCAGACCGATGTGGCCCGGGTGATCGAGACCGCCAAGGCGGTCAATATCCCGACCGACCAGCAGATCCTGCACATCCTCACGCAGGAATTCATCATCGACGGCCAGGAGGACGTGCGCGAGCCGATCGGCATGAGCGGCATCCGCCTGGAAGTGAAGGTGCATATCGTCACCGGCGCGGTCAGCGCGGCGCAGAACATCGTCAAGTGCGTGCGCCGCTGCGGCCTGGAGGTGCACGACCTGATCCTGCAGCCGCTGGCTTCCAGCCTGGCGGTGCTGACCGAGGACGAGAAGGAACTCGGCGTGGTGCTGGTCGACATCGGTGGCGGCACCACCGATATCGCCATCTTCAGCGAAGGCGCGATCCGGCATACGGCCGTGATCCCCATCGCCGGCGACCAGATCACCAACGACATCGCCATGGCGCTGCGCACGCCCACGCCCGACGCCGAGGACGTCAAGATCCAGTACGGCATCGCCAAGCAGGCCATCGCCGATCCGGAAGACATGATCGAGGTCCCTGGCGTGGGCGACCGCGGCACGCGCTCGCTTTCGCGCCAGGCGCTGGCGGCCGTGATCGAGCCACGTATCGAGGAGCTGTACTCGCTGGTGCACCAGGTGGTGCGCGAGTCGGGCTATGAAGAATTGCTGTCGTCGGGGGTCGTGATCACCGGCGGCACCGCGATGATGCCGGGCATGGTGGAACTGGGCGAGGACATCTTCCTCAAGCCGGTTCGGGTCGGCGTGCCGGAATATCGCGGAAATTTGCACGAAGTAGTAAAGAGTCCGCGCTATTCGACCGTAATGGGACTACTGCTCGAAGGCCGCGTGCAGCGCATGCGCGGGCGCAAGGTAGCGGTGCAGAGCGGCTCGGTCAAGCAGGTGTGGACCCGCATGAAGGAATGGTTCGTCGGCAACTTCTGAACGTTGCAGGCGACTGGATGGCACTGGTTTGAATGGCTGGCCTGTCCACCGAATGGCGGGCAGGCCGTTGAACACGCAGTTTTTTGATGGTTTCTTGTTCAGTAACCAAGGGTTGCGGCGGGGAGGCTGCAGCGTTTGGCGGCTGATTCTTCTTGGAGGCAGTGATGGACTTTGACATGATCGAAACGGAATTGCAGGACGGCACCATCATCAAGGTGATCGGCGTGGGCGGCGCGGGCGGTAACGCTGTGCAGCACATGATCAGCCGTGGCGTGCAAGGCGTCGAATTTATCTGCATGAACACGGATGCGCAGGCGCTCAAGCGCTCCAGCGCTTCGCGCGTGCTGCAGCTCGGCAACACCGGCCTGGGGGCCGGTGCCAAGCCGGAGGTCGGCCGCAATTGCGCAGACCAGGCGCGCGAGCAGATCGCTGACTCGCTGCGTGGTGCGCACATGGTCTTCATCACTGCCGGCATGGGCGGCGGCACCGGTACCGGCGCTGCCCCGGTCGTGGCCCAGGTTGCCAAGGAAATGGGCATCCTGACCGTGGGCGTGGTCAGCAAGCCCTTCGAGTTCGAAGGCGCGCGCCGCGCCAAGGTGGCGGAAGCTGGCTCGGGCGAGCTGGAGTCCTGCGTCGATTCGCTGATCGTTGTGCTCAACGAAAAGCTGTTCGAAGTGATGGGCGATGACGCCGAGATGGACAAGTGCTTCCAGTGCGCCGACGACGTGCTGCACAACGCGGTTGCCGGCATTGCCGAGATCATCAATGTCGATGGCCTGGTGAACGTCGACTTCGAAGACGTGAAGACGGTCATGGGCGAGCAGGGCAAGGYCATGATGGGCACGGCCACCGTGTCGGGCGTTGACCGCGCCCGCCTGGCTGCCGAGCAGGCTGTCGCCAGCCCGCTGCTGGAAGGCGTGGACCTGTCGGGCGCACGCGGCGTGCTGGTCAACATCACGGCCAGCCGCTCGCTCAAGCTGTCGGAAACCAAGGAAGTCATGAACACCATCCGCAGCTACGCCGCGGAAGATGCCACCGTGATCTTCGGCACGGTGTACGACGACGCCATGGGCGATGCACTGCGCGTGACGGTGGTGGCGACGGGCCTGGGCCGTTCGGCCAAGAAGCAACAGCCGATGACCCTGCTCAAGACCGGTACCGACAACATGCCGGTGCAGATGATGGGCAACATGACCAGCAACGTGGGCGTAAGCCACAGCAGCGCGCCGGACTATAGCAATCTGGACACGCCGGCGGTATGGCGCAGCTCGCGCGAGTCTGCGTCCGCCCACGTGGCTGCGCTGCAGGAAAAGGGCGTGGATACGTACGACATCCCGGCCTTCCTGCGCAAGCAGGCGGACTGAGTTGGCTCGGCAAGGTGCCGGCAGGGCCGGTTGCCAGCAGGCCGCGACCCCGGACCAGCGAAACACGCAAGCGCTCCCTACGCTCGTGTTCCGCCCGGTGGTTGCGGTCGTCCGCGCGCCGTTCGCAAGATCGGCGCGCGGATTTATTTCGAGAACAGTGCGGCCCGCAGCATGAAGAGCCGCCTTGAAGTGATGTAGTCGTCGCGCGTCACACAGCGCGAGCGCCCGATGTTCCCTGCGCGAGAGCCTGGGCACCGCTTTGTCGGAGGATGCCGACGACGCAGCGGGCGGTGAACCGCCTTGGGCACCCGCGGTGGGCGCACTATGATGCTAAACAGGGTTTTTACCGAGACAGGAAGACACAGCATGATCCCTATTGGAGCGCGTGTGCCGGACGCCACGCTGAATGAATTCTTTGAGGTCGAAACCGGCGGCTGCGCCCTTGGGCCCAATGCCTTCTCAGTGGCGGAACTTGCGCGTGGCCGCAAGATCGTGGTGTTCGGCCTGCCTGGCGCCTTTACGCCGACCTGTTCCGCCAAGCATGTGCCGGGCTTTGTCGCGCAGGCAGACGCGCTGCGCGCAGCCGGCGTGGACGAGATCTGGTGTGTATCGGTCAACGACGCCTTTGTCATGGGCGCCTGGGGCCGCGAGCAGAAGACCGGCGACCGTGTGCGCATGATGGCCGACGGCAGTGCCGAATGGACCCGCCGGCTGGGCCTGGAGCAAGACCTGACCGCGCGCGGCATGGGTGTGCGCTCCAAGCGCTATGCCATGGTGCTTGACGATGGCGTGGTGTCCCATCTGTGGCTTGAAGCGCCCGGCGAGTTCAAGGTCAGCAGCGCCGAAGCCGTGCTGGCCGCGTTGCGCGCGTAATACGAGAGTGTGTCAGGACACGTCAAAGAAATGACGTTTTGCGCACTTACGGCGATTTATTTCTTCTTGATAACACACCGAAACAAAGTGATGCAGCGCAGCAAACGAAGCAGTGGTAAAATCGCTATATTGGAAAGTGTACTTGATAGATTTTAATAATAGCTGAGACTGTCATGCTAAAACAGCGCACCATCAAATCCCTGGTCAAGACCGTTGGCATTGGTTTGCACTCGGGCCGTAAAGTGACGCTGACGCTGCGCCCGGCCCCGGTGGATACCGGCATCGTATTCACTCGCGTCGACCTGCCCGAAACGGTCGAAATCGTCGCGAGCGCGTCGGCCATTGGTGACACGCGCCTGGCGTCGGTCCTGCAGAAGGACGGCGCACGCGTCTCGACCGTGGAGCATTTGATGTCCGCCTGCGCGGGCCTTGGCATCGACAACCTGTATGTGGATGTCGACGCCGAAGAAATCCCCATCATGGATGGCAGCGCCGCGTCGTTCGTTTTCCTGCTGCAGTCGGCCGAGATCGAGCAGCAATCGGCGCCCAAGCGTTTCATCCGCGTGAAGAAAGCCGTGGAAGTGCGTGAAGGCGACAAGCTGGCGCGGCTGGAGCCCTTCTTTGGCTTCAAGCTGGCGTTCACCATCGATTTCCGCCATCCTGCGGTGGACAAGACGGGCCAGACCTTCGCCATTGACTTCGCCGACACCAGCTATGTGCGCGAAATCGCCCGCGCCCGCACCTTCGGCTTCGCCCATGAAGTGGAAGCCCTGCGCGAGATGGGCCTGGCGCGCGGCGGCAGCCTGGACAATGCGATCGTGCTCGACGAGCACCGCATGCTGAACAACGAAGAACTGCGCTACGGCGACGAGTTCGTGCGCCACAAGATCCTGGATGYGATTGGCGACCTGTACGTGGTCGGGCATCCGCTGATTGGCGCGTATATCGCCAACAAGTCCGGGCACGGGCTCAACAACCAGCTGTTGCGCGCATTGCTGGCCGATCAGGAAGCCTACGAGATGGTGACGTTCGAGCGCGTCGAGGATGCGCCGCCAGCCTTCCTGCCGCAGTTGGCGCCGGCGTTCGCGTAGCGCGGGAAGGGAAGGGAAGGGAAGCCAGGGCCGCTGCACGGTCCCATGAAAAAGCCGGCCGCCAGGCCGGCTTTTTCACGTTTGGGCGTCGAATCGGCTCCCGCCGACGCTTTTCAGCGATGGTGGGACAACAGCGTATTCAGCGCATCGCGCAGCGGCGATTCGGGTAGTTCCTGGGCCAGCTGGGTCAGGCTGKACAAGCCGGTCGCCGACATCCGCGCCACCTTGGGCTTCACCACTGGCCCGGTGTCCCAATCGCTCTGCCGCCCGACCTCCGGTTGTACCCTCACCCGGATTGCGGTAATCTGCGATCCCCGCTGTTGCAGTCTCGAAAGTAGCGTCGGGACCACTTGCCGGACTCGTGCCGCTGCGGCCCCATGGGCTGCAAGCAACAGTAAAGTTCGCTCCGACTGGCCTTGCCCGATGCCGCGGGCGTCTTGCTTGACGCCGGCTACAGCGATGCCATCCTGCAGTCCGCGTGGCAGGAGCGATAGCACCTCAGCCTCCAGTACCGCCAGTTCCCGTGCCGTCTGCATCAGGGCCGAGACCGGGCCAGCCTTGTCCAGCCAGTCGTTAAGCGGCTTGGCGGCGGGCGTCTGGAGGGCGTAATGGGTAAACATGCGCATGCGCGCATTCTAGCGTGCCGTTCGCGCCAGTGCGGCGGCTTATGCGCCGCGGCTGCCCGGCGCCGGCCGGGCATGAGAAGGAGTTGCGCCATGCAGATCATCGTGCTTCACCCACGCCTACCGCGTGTTCGCCATTTCACCCTGTCGCGGGGCAAGGTCCTTGCCGGCATCGCGTTGCTGTGCCTCGTCGTTGCGCTGGTGTCGTCTGCCCTGACCTGGATCGTGGCGCGCTCGGGCATGACAGCGCCGGCCCGCGCGCCGGGCGACGATGCTTACCTGCGGGCCAACCTCAATGTGCTCGCGATCCGCGTCGGTGAGATCCAGGCCCGGATGGTGCGGCTGGACGCGCTTGGCGAGCGGGTCTCAGGGCTTGCCGGCATCGCGCCCAAGGAATTCAACTTCCAGCAGCCACCCGGGCGCGGCGGCCTGGCTGCATCCGCGCAGTCGCGCACCTCGAGCCTGCCGGAGCTGCAGCTCGCGCTGGCACGCCTGTCGGACCAGGCCGAGCAGCACGCGGACTATTTTGACGTGGTGGCGAGCACCTTGCTGGACCGCCGGAGCGAGAGCCGCCGTGTCCCGCGCGTGCTGCCGGTGGCGAGCGGATACGATGCATCCGGCTTCGGCTGGCGTTTCGACCCGTTCAGCGGGCGCCGCACCCCGCATGATGGTGTGGATTTTTCGGCACCCACGGGTACCCCGATCGTGGCGGCGGCCGGCGGCGTGGTGGTGGCGGCGGAATGGCATCCAGAATATGGCAACCTGATCGACATCGACCACGGCAACGGCCTCAAGACCCGCTATGCGCACGCGTCCAAGCTGCAGGTGAAGGCCGGCGACCTCGTCAAGCCTGGCCAGCAGATCGCCCTGGTGGGCTCCACCGGGCGCTCCACCGGCGCGCACCTGCATTTCGAGGTGCATGTGGACGGTGTGCCGCAAAACCCGAATCGCTTCCTGGCCATCGCCAAGCCTGCGCCGGCCCAGGTCGCGCAGGCGCCGGACCCCACCGATCGCAATCTCATCCGTTGAAGAACCGGGGCGCCGCCCCGATGTCGGAAGGATTGGATGTGCGGGTTGTGTCCGGGCCGTCAAGTGGCGGGGGACGCGTGGTGTGGTTTGCACAGCGTTTCACCTGCCGCTTGGTTCCGGTCGTGACCCGCGCGCATGATAAACTCGGCGTTTTGCGCCAATCTTCCTATTTCCTCGCGCGGTCCGCCCTGGGCAGCCGGCCAAGCCGGCGGCTAGGCCGCCCTAGTGCGTACCACGGCGGCGTACCACTCGCGTAGGTGAAAGCAATCGATGATCACGGGCCTTCTCAAGAAAGTCTTCGGCAGCCGTAATGAACGGCTGATCAAACAATATGGCAGGACCGTCGCGCAGATCAATGCGCTGGAACCGAAGTTCGAGGCACTTTCGGATGACGACCTGCGTGGCATGACCGAGATTTTCCGGCAGCGCCATGCCGCCGGGGAGTCGCTCGAGGCGTTGCTGCCCGAGGCTTTCGCGGTGTGCCGCGAGGCCAGCAAGCGGATCATGAAGATGCGCCACTTTGACGTCCAGCTGATTGGCGGCATGGTGCTCAACGACAACAAGATCGCTGAAATGCGCACCGGCGAGGGCAAGACCCTTACCGCGACGCTGCCGGTGTACCTCAATGCCATTACCGGCCGCGGCGTGCACGTTGTCACGGTCAACGACTACCTGGCTCAGCGTGACGCCGAGTGGATGGGGCGCCTGTACAACTTCCTCGGCCTGTCGGTCGGCGTGAACCTGTCGCAGATGCCGCACGACCAGAAGGCCGCTGCCTATGCGTCCGACATCACGTACGGCACCAACAACGAGTTCGGCTTCGACTACCTGCGCGACAACATGGTCTATGACCCTGGCCAGCGCGTGCAACGTCCGCTGAACTACGCCATCGTCGACGAGGTGGACTCGATCCTGATCGACGAAGCGCGCACGCCGCTGATCATCTCGGGCCAGGCGGAGAACCAGACCGACCTGTACCAGCGCATGAACGGCGTGCCCAAGCTGCTGGTGCGCCAGATCGGCGAGGAAAAGGCCGACGRCACCGGCGTCGAGAAGCCGGGCGACTACTTCGTCGACGAAAAGGGCCACCAGGTCTACCTGACCGAGGCGGGCCACGAGAAGGCCGAAGAGATCCTGATGCAGCAAGGTCTGATCGGCGAGGGCGAATCGCTCTACGCGCCGCAGAACATCACGCTGATGCATCACCTCTACGCCGCGCTGCGCGCGCAGAGCCTGTTCCATCGCGACCAGCACTATGTGGTGCAGAACGACGAGGTCGTCATCGTCGACGAGTTCACCGGCCGCCTGATGACCGGACGGCGCTGGTCCGACGGCCTGCACCAGGCSGTGGAAGCSAAGGAAGGCGTGACGATCCAGCAGGAAAACCAGACGCTGGCGACGATCACCTTCCAGAACTACTTCCGCATGTACGAGAAGCTGTCCGGCATGACCGGCACGGCCGATACGGAAGCCTACGAATTCCAGGAGATCTACGGCCTGGAAGTGGTGGTCATCCCCACCAACCGTGGCGCCCAGCGCAAGGACTTCCAGGACCAGATCTACAAGACCTCGAACGAGCGCTACGACGCCGTGGTGCGCGATATCCGCGACTGCTACGAGCGCGGCCAGCCCGTGCTGGTGGGYACCAYCTCGATCGAGACCTCGGAATACCTGTCCGGCCTGCTCGACAAGGCCAAGCTGCCGCACCAGGTGCTTAACGCCAAGCAGCACGAGCGCGAAGCCGAGATCGTGGCGCAGGCGGGCCGCCCCAAGATGATCACCATCGCCACCAACATGGCGGGCCGTGGCACCGACATCGTGCTGGGCGGCAACGTGGAGAAGCAGGCTGGCTTCATCGAAGCCGACGAAAGCCTCGCCGACGCCGACAAGGCCGCGCGCATTGCCCATCTGGAAGGCGAGTGGCAGTCGCTGCACGAGCAGGTCAAGGCCGCTGGCGGCCTGCATATCGTKGGCACCGAGCGCCATGAGTCGCGCCGTATCGACAACCAGCTGCGCGGCCGTGCCGGCCGCCAGGGCGATCCGGGCTCGTCCCGCTTCTACCTGTCGCTGGACGACCAGTTGCTGCGCATCTTCGCCGGCGACCGCGTGCGCGCCATCATGGAACGCCTGAAGATGCCGGAAGGCGAGCCGATCGAAGCGGGCATCGTCACGCGCTCGATCGAATCCGCCCAGCGCAAGGTGGAGGGCCGCAACTTCGATATCCGCAAGCAACTGCTGCAGTACGACGACGTGGCCAACGACCAGCGCAAGGAAATCTACAAGCTGCGCAACGAAGTGCTCGAGTCGCAAGACGTGGGCGAGATGGTGAAGAACCTGCGCCAGAGCGTGCTGGTCGAGATGTTCCGCGACCACGTGCCGGCCGACACCATGGAAGAGCAGTGGGACATCAAGGGCCTGGAGACCAAGCTGCGCGAGGAATGGTCCCTGGACGTGCCGCTGGCCGCGACCATCGAGGCCGCCCAGAGCATCGAGGACGAAGTGCTGCTGGACAAGATCATGCACGCGGCCGACGAGCGTTACGACGCCAAGGTCAACCAGGTTGGCCKCGAATCGTTTGCTGGCTTCGAGCGCTCGGTGATGCTGCAAAGCATCGACACGCACTGGCGTGAGCACCTGGCCGCGCTGGATCACCTGCGCCAGGGCATCCACCTGCGCGGCTATGCGCAGAAGGATCCCAAGCAGGAGTACAAGCGCGAGTCGTTCGAGCTGTTCGCCCGCCTGCTGGACGTGATCAAGGTGGAAGTCACCCGCGTGATCTTCAACGTGCAGATCCAGTCGCCGGAAGAGCTCGAGCAAGCTTCGGAGCAGATCGAGGAAGGCCTGTCGCACCTCGCCAACGTGCAGTACAAGCACGAGGAGTTCGACGAGGCCACGCAGGGCGCGGAGAGCGTGGGCAGCAGCGCGCCCGAGCGCGCCGGCATTGCCTACGCCGCCGCGGCGGAAGCTGCGGGCATGGCCAAGGTGGGGCGCAACGATCCCTGCCCATGCGGCTCCGGCAAGAAGTTCAAGCAGTGCCACGGCAAGCTCAGCTAAGCCGCGCACCGTGAAGTCAGCAAACATGCCCGCGCAAGCGGGCATGTTCGTCAGGGGCTGTGCATTCAGTAGAAAGCGCCGCCGTCTGGCACGAGCAAAACCAGCAACGTCGAACGCATAGAGGAACGCACATGGCCGTCAACCTGCCCCTGCCGCTGGCAGAAAACCTGAAACCTGTCGCCGGCGTCGAGCTCGGCTGGGCCGAAGCGGGTGTCCGCAAGGCCAACCGCAAGGACGTGCTGGTGGTGCGCGTTGCCCAAGGCAGCACCGTGGCGGGCGTGTTCACCCGCAACCGCTTCTGCGCCGCGCCGGTGCAGGTCTGCCGCGAGCACCTGGCCGCCGGCAAGGGCATCCGTGCGATCGTGGTCAACACCGGCAACGCCAATGCCGGCACGGGCGAGCCGGGCCTGGCCAATGCGCGCGCCACCTGTGATGCGCTGGCCGCGCAGCTCGGCATTGCACCCGAGCAAGTTCTGCCGTTCTCGACCGGTGTGATTCTCGAGCCGCTGCCGGTGGACCGCATCACCGCCGCGCTGCCCGCTGCCATCGCCAATGCCAAGCCCGACAACTGGCTGGCCGCGGCGGAGTCGATCATGACCACCGACACCCAGCCCAAGGCCGCCTCGCGCACCGTGCAGATCGGCGGCAAGACCGTGACGCTGTCCGGCATCAGCAAGGGCGCGGGCATGATCCGCCCCAATATGGCCACCATGCTCGGCTTCGTCGCCACCGATGCCACCGTGTCGCAGGATGTGCTGCAGGCGCTGGTGTCGTACGCGGCGGATCACTCCTTTAACAGCATCACCATCGACGGCGACACGTCGACCAATGACTCCTTCGTGCTGATCGCCAGCGGCAAGGCCGGCGCGCCGGCCATCGAGCGTGCCGAGGGGGCGGACTTCGAGACGCTGCGAGCCGCGCTGACCGACCTGTCGCAGGAACTGGCGCAGATGATCGTGCGCGATGGCGAAGGCGCCACCAAGCTGATGACCATCCAGGTCGAGGGCGGCAAGGACGTGGCCGAATGCCGCCTGATCGCCTACGCGGTGGCGCATTCGCCGCTGGTCAAGACCGCCTTCTACGCCTCGGACCCCAACMTGGGCCGCATCCTGGCCGCGGTGGGCTATGCCGGCGTGGACGATCTCGAAGTGGAGCGCGTCAATCTGTGGCTGGACGATGTCCTGGTCGCGCGCGACGGTGGCCGCAACCCCGAGTATCGTGAGGAAGACGGCCAGCGTGTGATGAAGCAGGCCGAAATCACCGTGCGCATCGCGCTGGGCCGCGGCGACGCCACCGCCACGGTCTGGACCTGCGACCTGTCGCACGACTACGTTTCGATCAACGCGGACTATCGTTCGTAGGCACCAGCCAGGCACGCATTGCGTGCGTGCCGCTCCCGCCAGCGCGGGCTCGGCACGCCAGCCGCCCGCCCTCCTGCCAACGATCCGCTTTTCCCCCCAAGCCGCCATGTCAGACCTTGCTGCCCGCCTCGATAGTTTCCTCGCCCGCCTTGAACAATGGCTGCCGCCCCAGCTGACCGAAGCTGACTGGGAGCAGGCCGTCGCCTTCCGCTGGCGCAAGCGGCAGAGCCTGTTCGGCAACATAGGCTACCTGCAGGCGATCCGCCAGCTGCCGCCGATCCATCTCGACGACCTGAAGAACATCGTGCGGCAGAAGGATGCCATCGTGGCCAATACGCGCCAGTTCGTGCAGCACCTGCCGGCCAACAACGTGTTGCTGACGGGCGCGCGCGGCACCGGCAAGTCCTCGCTGATCAAAGCCTGCCTCAATGCCTTCGTCAAGGATGGCCTGCGCCTGGTGGAAGTGGACAAGGATGACCTGGGCGACCTCGGCGATATCGTCGAGCAGTTGTCGGCGCGTCCCGAGCGTTTTGCCATCTTTTGCGACGACCTGTCGTTCGAAGAAGGCGAATCGGGCTACAAGTCGCTGAAGTCGGCGCTGGACGGCTCCGTGGCCGCGCAGTCGGACAATGTGCTGATCTATGCCACCTCCAACCGCCGCCATCTGCTGCCCGAGTACATGAAGGACAACGAGACCTACCGGCACACCGACGATGGCGAGATCCATCCCGGCGAAGTGGTGGAGGAAAAGATCTCGCTGTCCGAGCGTTTCGGGCTGTGGCTGTCGTTCTATCCGCCCAAGCAGGACGAGTACCTGGCCATCGTCGGCCACTGGCTCGGGCACTTTGGCTGCAGCGCCGAAGACATCGCCGCAGCACGTGGCGATGCGCTGGTGTGGGCGCTGGAGCGCGGCTCGCGCTCGGGGCGGGTGGCCTGGCAGTTCGCCCGCGACTGGGGCGGCAAGCATGGCAAGCCCTATATGGCCTCGGCGCAGGACGGCCAGGCATGAGCGAGGCATCGCAGGTAACCGATGCAGCGGCGCCGGCGGCGCGTAAGGTGACCGAGGTTGCCGTTGGCGTGCTGGTGCAGCCCGACGGGCGCTTCCTGCTGGCCCAGCGGCCGGCGGGCAAGCCCTATGAAGGCTACTGGGAGTTCCCGGGCGGCAAGCTGGAACCGGGCGAATCAGTCGAAGAGGCGCTGGCGCGCGAGCTGCATGAGGAGCTCGGCATCGAGGTGGGCGCCAGCGTGCGCTGGCACGTGCTGGAGCATGACTACCCGCATGCCTATGTGCGCCTGCATTTCTGCAAGGTCACCGCGTGGACGGGCGAGCTGGTCGGCCGCGAGGGCCAGGCCTTCTCGTGGCAATCGGCGCCGGTGGACGTGGGCCCCTTGCTGCCGGCTACGATCCCCGTGGTCGACTGGCTGGCTGCCGAGAGCGGCACCGCCTGAACTGTCGGGGCCGTCGTCGGGGTCACCGGGGCCGCAACGGTCGTGCGGTGCTTAGTCCTCGTCTTGATCGTCCGGCGAGGGCTCTTCGCCGGGTTTGCCGCCAATCACGTATTTCTCGGACGCCCACGCGCCCAGGTCGATCTGCTTGCAGCGGTTCGAGCAGAAGGGACGGAATTTACTCTCGGGTACCCAGGCCACGTCCGTGCCGCAGGTGGGGCATTTGACTACGGTTGTCATTGCTTCAGAAATTACAGAGCTTGAGCAGGAAAGGGATGTCGGCGTCGACCGAACGGGGACGCAAGTCGCCATCCTGCTGCGTGAAACGGACCCACAGCATGTACTTGTTGGCGCTCATCTCGGGGATGAAGGCCAGCAGCGATTCATCCAGCAGCACCTGCATCAGCTGGTAGCTGCGACCGGACAGCATCTGCTGGTAGCTGCCGCCGGTGGCGATGACCTTGCCGCTCTGGCCGGACTCGCGCAGCAGGCGCAACACGGTGTTGGTGCCAAGGCGCAGGGGCACCAGCGGGCGCGCCCACTTGAGGATGTCCGCGCGGCGGTCTTCGACGGGACGGTGCTGCCAGGCGTAGTAGGCCGGCAGGTCGAACTCGCAGGTGCCGCCAGGGATGATGGCGCGGCTGCGGATGCTGGTCAGCCACTCGTTGTCGGTCAGCAACTGCCCGGCCTTGCCAACCGACTGGTTAAGCTGGGTGACCGCCTGCTCGATCTCGCTGATGACGCTATCCAGCGCACCCTGGTCGATCTGCGGATTGGCGCGCAGCGCGGCAAGCGCCTGGCGCTGGCGTTCCAGTTCCTTGAGCAGGTCGGTCTTCAGGTCTGCGCGGCCGGCGACGTCGATGATCTCGAACAGCGTCGTCAACGCCACGTGATGCTGCAGGGCGTGATCCTGGCCGAGAAAATAATCCAGCCGATCGAACAGGTCTTCCAGGCGCAGGAGAGTCCTGATGCGTTCGTTAAAAGGATATTCGTACAGAATCAATGGGTGTATTCGTGCAACAGGGCGGGTTGGCGGGTGGGCACTCTGACCCGGGCGGCGTTGCCGGAGCGGCGAGGCTTCCGGTGTATCCGGGCCTGCGCGATGCGAATCGGCCCGGGCCCGCAATATCGGCAGTATGCGGCCATTTCCCGCGTGATTCCAGCGCATTCTATGCGAGACCGCCAAACAGGACAATGAAACGTCCGACTTAGGGTGCCGCATGCAGCACCGCACAAAGTTGGTGCGGATGCGGCCAGTCACTCAGCCCGTGGCTGCCCGGGCGCTAGCCAGGGTGCGGTACAACTGGTCCAGGCGATCCACCTGCGCTGGCAGGGCCTCCGGCAGGCCCTCGTTGTCGACCACATCGTCGGCAGCGGCCAGGCGTTCGCTGCGCCTGGCCTGCCTGGCCATGATGGCCTCGACCTGGCCCTGGGAAAAGCCGTTACGTGCCATGACCCGTGCAATCTGCGTGGCCTCGCTGCAATCCACCACCAGCACCCGGTCCACCCGCGCGCGCCATGAGCCCGATTCGACCAGCAGCGGGACCACGTAGATCAGGTAGGGATGCAGCCCGGAGGCGCGGATCGCGGCGGCGCGCGCCTCGGTCAACTGGCGGATCAGGGGGTGGGTGATGCCCTCCAGCCGGGCCTTGGCCGCCGGGTCCGAGAACACCAGCTCGCGCATGGCATTGCGGTCCATGGCGCCGTCCGCGCGCAGGCAGGCGGGGCCAAAGGCTTCCAGCAGGGCAGGAATGGCCAGCCCGCCCGGCGCGGTGATCTCGTGCGCGAGCAGGTCGGTGTCGATCAGGGCGGCGCCGCGCGCGGCGAACAGGTCCGCCACGCGGGTCTTGCCAGAGCCGATGCCCCCGGTCAGTCCGATTTGCAGCATGTAGGTCTCGAAGCTTGCTGTGGGTGTGATAAGGGCGGCCCTAGGTCGGCCGGCGGCCGGCGCCCGTTCAGCCCGCAATGCCCAGCGGCAGCACGTTGGGCCCAAAGAACAGCACAAGCAGCCCGGCTCCGGCKATATAGGGGCCGAAGGCGAAGTGCGTATCGCGATCCTGACGGCGCAGCGCGATATTGGCA
>NZ_JBFTSF010000052.1:0-28743 GCF_056399905.1 Cupriavidus sp. 01L46 | reverse complement strand
ACGGATGGCCTGTTCCGGCCCGAAGTCCCGATTTCGTACTTCGTATTTCGTCATTTCGTCATTTCGTCATTTCGTATTTGGCATTGCACTCAGGAGGATGTCATGACCTGCAAGATCCAGGTGGTCTTCTACAGCATGTACGGGCACGTCTACAAAATGGCCGAAGCCGTGGCGGCGGGCGCGCGCGAAGTCGATGGCGCCGAGGTGACGTTGCTCCAGGTGCCGGAACTGGTGCCCGACGCCGTGCTGGAAAAGAGTGGCGCCAAGGCCGCTMGGGCGGCTTTCGCCCATGTGCCGGTGGCGGAGCCGGACAAACTGGCCGACGCCGATGCCATCCTGTTCGGCACCCCCACGCGGTTTGGCAATATGTGCGCGCAGATGCGCAATTTTCTCGACCAGACCGGCGGGCTGTGGATGAGCGGTGGGCTGGTGGGCAAGGTCGGCAGTGTCTTTACCAGCACCGCCACCCAGCACGGCGGCCAGGAGACCACGCTTACCAGCTTCCACAGCACGCTGCTGCATCAGGGCATGGTGATTGTTGGCGTGCCCTACGCCGAAGCGCGGCTGCTGGACATGAGCCAGATCACGGGGGGCACGCCCTATGGCGCCTCCACCCTGACGGCCGCCGACGGCTCGCGCCAGCCCAGCGAGAACGAACTGGCGATCGCAAAGTATCAGGGCCGGCACGTGGCCGGCATTGCCGCCAAGCTGGCGGCGCGTTAGCCGGGAGGCTGGCTGGCTGGCCGGCGGGTTCGGGTTCAGGCCGCCCGCTTGTTCTCCACCTCGGCCAGCACCGCGTCCAGGGTGTCGGCCAGCAGGTCGGCGTGCGCTTCGGTGAACACCATCGGCGGGCGGATCTTCAGGATGTTGGCCGCTTCGCCGGTGGCGCCAACCAGCACGTGGCGCTGCCGCAGGCCGTTGACGATGCGCGCCGTCTGCGCGGTCGCGGGTCGCGCGGCATCGCCGTCTTCGACAAACTCCACCGCGACGAACAGCCCGGCTCCGCGGATATCGCCGATCAGTGGACGGCGCGCCGCCACGCCGGCCAGCCGCTCGCGCAGGTACGCGCCCACGCGCCGCACCTGCGCCATGAGTTGCGTCTGCTCGATGACGTCAAGCACCGCCATGCCCGCGGCGACAGACACTGGATTGCCGCCGAAGGTATTGAAGTAACGGCACTCGCGCCCAAATGCCTCCAGCACGTCGGGGCGCACGGCCAGCCCGGCCAGCGGATGCCCGTTGCCCATCGGCTTGCCCATGGTGACGATGTCCGGCACCACGCCATGCCGCTGGAATCCCCAGAACGCCTCGCCGGTGCGCCCCAGGCCGGGCTGCACCTCGTCGGCGATGAACACGCCGCCGGCCGCGCGGATGGCGGCGGCCGCGTCTTTCAGGAAGCCGGGCGGATCGGTGAAGATGCCGTCGCTGGAGAACACGGTATCGACCAGCAGCGCGGCAGGGCGGATGCCATGCGCGCGCAGGTCCTCGATGGCGTGGCGCACGCCGTCGGCAAAGGCGGCACCGAGCTGCGCCGGCGCAACGCGGTAGCTGTCCGGCGCCGGCACGGTACGCACGTTGTCGCCAAGCTTCACGTAGCGCCCGAGCGAGGGCGATGCCTCGGCAATGGACGCGGTCACGCCGTGATAGGCAAAGCGCGTGATGATCAGCCCTTGCGCGCCGGTGTGGGCGCGCGCGATGCGCATCGCCAGGTCGTTGGCCTCGCTGCCGGTGCAGGTGAGCATGGCATGGCCCAGCGCGTCCGGCATGGTGGCCAGCAGGCGCTGCGCGTAATCCAGGATGCCCTCGTGCAGGTAGCGTGTGTGCGTGTTCAGCTGCGCCGCCTGGCGGGCAATGGCTTGCACCACCTGTGGATGGCAATGGCCGACCGAGGCCACATTGTTATACGCATCGAGGTAGCGCTCGCCGTTGGCGTCGTAAAGCCAGACGCCATCGCCGCGCACGATGTGCAGCGGCTCCTCGTAGAACAGGCGGTACGCCGGCCCAAGCACGCGGGCGCGCCGCTCGGTCAATGCTGCAACGCTAGGGGTGGCTGCTGCCGTGGTCATCGGATTCCTTGGTGTCGTGGTCACGCCAGCCCGCAGGCGCGGCGCAGGACGGAGCGTGCTTGTTCAGTGGGGATCGCGTCGCAGGCCGCCAGCCGGTCCCAGGAGACTGCGTTGTTGCGCAGCAGGTAGGGGGCGTTTTCCGGATGCCGCGCGGCGCGCCAGCCGCTGATGGCGACCACCATCACCAGCCGGGCCTGCACCAGGTCGAACAGCACGTCGACCTCATCCGCTTGCAGCGGCAGCACCGCGTGATACGCGGCGGCAAAGTCCGCCAGCGTGGCCATCGTGTCGCCGGCGGGGTCAACCTGATAGGCGGTGGCAACGGCCAGGTCGTCGATCAGCGGTGCATGGACCATGTCGCCAAAATCCAGCACGCCCGCAATGCGCGCGTGGTCTTGCGGGTCGACCAGCACGTTATAGATATTGAAGTCGTTGTGGATCGGCTGGGCCCGCAGGTGCGCCAGCCGGGGCTGCACGTTGGCGGCAAAGCGATCCAGCGCGCGGTTTGCCAGCGCGCGGCGCGGCGCGTCTGGGACGCTGTCGAGCAGCCCGCGCACGCGGTCGGCGCGCTGGATGTCCCACGGCAGCTCCAGTTCGCCGGCGGGATGGCGGAAGTCGCACAGCGCCAGGTCGAGCCGGGCCAGCGTGCGCGCCAGCTCACGTGCCTGCGCTTGCGAGCGCTGCGCCTTGGGCAGCGGCTCGCCAGGCAGGTAGCTGAACAGGCGCACCACGCGCGCTTGGCCACCGGGTGGCTGGATGATCAGCGATGGCTGGCCCGCCAGGGTTGGCACGATGCGCTGCACGGGCAGGGCGGGGTCGGCCGCGGCGATGTGCAGCAGCGCCTGGGTCTGGAAGTCCGCCACCAGCGGCAGCTCGGCGGGATGCGAGACCTTGAGCATGTAGCTTGCCGCTGGCGTTTCCAGCAGGAAGTTCCGGTCGCGCTCGCCGGTCAGCGGGGAGAGCCGGCCCGCCAGCCCGTAGTGCTGCGTGAGCAGCGCCATCGCCCACGTCACAGGGACTTCGGGCGAGCCTTCGCTAAGCACATCGGCGGCCGCCAGCGCCGCGCTTGCCGGCCCGTTCATGCCGCGCTCGCGAAGCCGCGCAGCGCGCTGGACAGGTTGGGCCCAAGGTCGTCTGAGAGATACCCGCCTTCCTGCACCAGCACCGTCGGCAAGCCCAGCCGCGCGATTGCCGCGGTGATCAGCGCGAAGCCGGGCGTGGTGACGGCCAGTGCCTGGTATGGGTCGCGCTCGTGCGCGTCCAGCCCTAGCGCCACCACCAGCGCGCCGGGCGCGAAGGCGCGGATGCTCTGGCACACGTCGCGCAGCGCCGCCAGGTAGGCCTCGTCGCCGGTGCCGCGCGCCAGCGGCCGGTTGATGTTGTAGCCGAGGCCTTCCGCCTCGCCGCGCTCGTGCGCGTGTCCGGTGAAAAAGGGCGTGAACAGCATCGGGTCGCCATGCAGCGACACGGTCAGCACGTCGTTGCGCCGGTAGAAGATGCCCTGGGTGCCGTTGCCGTGGTGCATGTCGATGTCGAGGATGGCGACGCGGTCATGGTGGCGACGCAGGTGCTGCGCGGCAATGGCGGTGTTGTTCAGGTAGCAAAAGCCGTTGGCGCGGTCCGCATAGGCATGGTGGCCCGGCGGGCGGCACAGCGCATAGGCGGCGCGTTCGCCGTCTGCGACCAGCTGCGCGGCGTGGGTGGCCACGTCGGCCGAGCCGACCGCCGCGCGCCAGGTGCTGGGGCCGATGGAGCAGGCGGCGTCGCCCATGTGGAAGCCCGCCTGGCCGACCACGCTGTCGGGATAGGTGCAGGGCTGCCCGGGGAAGGGGTGGATGTTGGGCAAAACCTCTTCGGAGGCGTCGGGCAGCAGTTGCCAGCGGTCGTACGCGGTTTCCAGGAAGCGCAGGTATTCCGGCGTGTGGATCGCGGCGCGCGGGCCGGGGCCGTGATCGGCGGGGGCGATCACGTCGTGGCCATCGGCGCGCACCGCCGCCAAGAGGCGCAGGGCGCGCTCGGGCTGCTCATTGCTGCGCTTCATCTTGCCGCGCACCATGAACGCGTGCGGGTCGTGGTCGAGATGCAGATCGCTGTAGACGACTTTCATAGGACGGACTCCATCGGGGGCGCCTCGGCGGCGCCTTGTTTTTGCATGAACACCGCCCGGACATGGACCCAGGCGTCATCGATATGGAAGCGCACCGCGGCTTGCGCGGCGGCTTCGTCGCGCCGCGCAATCGCCTCGGCAATGGGGCGATGGGTCTCGGCCACGGCCTTGGGGTCGTGGTACACGCTGTCGATCAGCGCCACGATCATGCGGATTTCCGTTTGCATCATGGAGAACATGCGATGCAGGTAGGCATTGCCGGACAGCTCGCAGATGGCTGTGTGGAACGCGAGGTCGCGCGCCACCCGCTCGATCTGTGGCAGCGATTCGGCCTCCTGCACCATGCGGTCGACCATGGCCACGAGCTGCTTCAGCCCGGCCTCCGGCGCCTGCTTGCAGGCGAGCGATGCGGCCATCAGCTCCAGGTTCAGCCGTACCTGGAACAGGTCGTCGATCTCGCGCACCGTCACCGTGCGCACCGCAAAGCCATGGCGCGGGCGCGAGACCAGCACGCCTTGGCGCTCCAGCCGCCGCGCCGCCTCGCGCACCGGCGCGCGGCTGACATTCATGCGGCGGGCGATGTCGGCCTCGACGATGCGGCTGCCGGGCGGGAGCCGGCCTTCGACGATGGCCTGGGTGAGTTGCGCCTCCACCGCCGCCACCAGGTCTGAGACTTCGATGGAGGCAAAGGGCGAGGATTCGTCGAATGTGGAATCAGACATGGGCTTAGTCCTTGGGTCKGGCTACGACCGGCTTTACCAGCGGCGCGGGCGGCACCGGCGGCGCCTGCCGCCCGCGCAATGCGAGGTAGCCGCCCGACAGCATGATCAGCACGATGCCCGCCAGCGCGATGCCATCGGGCGGGCGCTGGAAGACAAAGGTACTGATCAGCACGGCGAGCAGCAGTTGAAAGTAATTGAGCGGCGCGAGCGTGGCGGCGGCAACGCGCCGGAAGGCGGCCAGCAGCAGCAACTGGGCCAGGCCGCTGCAGGCGCCACCGGCCATCATCAGCAAGATGTCGGGTGCGGACGGCATGACCTCAGGCAGCGTTACCAGCGCCGGCACGCCGGTCACCACCAGGCAGATCAGCGCGGTCCAGGCATAGAGCACCGGCCCGGCGACCACGCCGGCCAGCCGGCGCGTCAGCAGCTGGAAGGCCGCGTAGCACACGGCCGAGACGATCATCAGCACCGTGCCGGCCAAGGGCAGGTCGCCGCCGGGCCGCACGATCAGCAGCATGCCGCCAAAGCCGGCCAGCACCGCGGCCCACTGCGCGCGCCCCACCCGCTCGCCCAGCACCGCCGGCGACAGCGCCACCATGATCAGCGGCGCGGTGAAGTAGATCGCCGTTGCCTCGGCCAGCGGCATGTGCACCAGCGCGGCCATGAAGCAGCTTGCCACGATGCCAAGCGCCAGCCCGCGCGCCAGCAGCAGCCACTTGCAGGGCGTGCGCCACAGCTTCAAGCCGCCTTCGCGCAGCAGCCACACCAGCGCGATGACGCTCACCGACACATAGCGGGTGAGGTTCATCATGGGCGCCGAGTGGTCGCGCAGCATCCATTTGCAGAAGGCGTCGTAGCTGGCAAACGCCACCAGCGCGCAGAAGAACAGCAGGATGCCGTCGCGGCGCGCACTCGCCGTGGTGAGCCGTAGCGAAGGATTGGCCGGGCCGGTCATCAGGCGGCAGCCTTGTTGCTGGGCGGGAACTCACGCTCCAGCGCCACCATGGCGCGCTCGAACCGCGTGAACAGCTCGTCGATCTGCGCCTCGGTGATGATCAGCGGTGGGCAGAACGCAATGGTGTCGCCCATGGCGCGCACGATCAGGCCGTGCTCCTGGGCCAGCTGGGCCAGGCGCGGGCCAGCCTTCAGGGCCGGGTCGAAGGCGCGCCGCGCCGCCGGATCCGCCGCCAGCTCGACCGCGCCCAGCAGGCCAACCCCGCGCACCTCGCCCACCAGCGCTCGCCCGGCATAGGCCCGCAGCGCTTGCTGGAAGCGGGGCGCGATGGCATTCACGTGATCGAGGATGTGGTCATCCTCATAGACGCGCAGCGTCTCCAGCGCCACCGCCGTGGTGACCGGATGGCCCGAGTAGGTGAAGCCATGGCCGAAGGTGCCGATCTTGCCGCTGTTGGCGGCAATGGCCGCATGCACCTTCTCCGACACCATCACCGCCGAGATCGGCATGTAGCCCGAGGACAGCGCCTTGGCGCAGGTGAGGATGTCGGGCTGCATGCCGTAGGTGGTGGAGCCGAACATCGCGCCGGTCCGGCCAAAGCCGCAGATCACCTCGTCGGCGATCAGCAGGATGTCATGGCGGCGCAGCACGGCCTGGATCTCGGCAAAGTAGGTGGCCGGCGGCACGATCACGCCGCCCGCGCCCATCACCGGCTCGGCGATGAAGGCGCCGATCGTGTCCGGGCCCTCCGCCCGGATCAGCGCTTCGAGCTCCTGCGCCAGGCGGCTGGCGAACGCCGCCTCGCTCTCGCCCGGCGCGCCGTAGCGGTAGTGGTGCGGGCAGCCGGCGCGCAGGATGCGGTCGATGGGCAGGTCGAAATCGCGGTGGTTGGCCTGCAGGCCGCTCAGGCTCGCAGCCGCCACGGTGACGCCGTGATAGGCGTTGGTGCGCGCGATGATCTTCTTCTTGTCCGGCTTGCCGATGGCGTTGTGGTAGTACCAGACCAGCTTCACGGCGGTGTCGTTGGCCTCCGAGCCGGAGTTGGCGAAGAACACCTTGGACATCGGCACCGGCGCCATCGCGACCAGCTTCTCGGCCAGCATGATGGCGGCCGGGTTGGAGCGATGGTTGAACGTGTGATAGTAGGGCAGCGTGCGCATGGCCTCCACGCCGGCCTCGATCACGCGTGCATGGCTGAACCCGAGCGAGCTGCACCACAGGCCGGACATCCCCTCCAGGTAGCGCTTGCCCTGGTCGTCCTCCACATAGATGCCGTCGCCTTTGGTGATGACGAGCGGGCCGACGCCGGGGTGGGCGGCCAGGTTGGTAAAGGGGTGCAGGTGGGCCGCGATATCGTCTGCGGCAAGGGCGGCGTGGGAGGGCAAGGCGACGGTCATGTCAGTGACGTCCTGTTGTTTGTTGGTATCGGGTGTGTCGGAGCGCTGGGGCAGCGGCATGCCAAGGTCAAACGCGTCAATATCAATATCCCTGTGCCGGGTCGACAGCCACGGCAGGCCGCTGCCCGCGGCGCAGCTGGGCCAGATTATCCAGCGTCTGGCGCGCGATCGTCGCCGGATCGGTGCGTGCCGCCACGTGCGGCGTGACCACAATGCGCGGATGCCGCCAGAACGGATGCCCGGATGGCAGCGGCTCGTGCTGGAAGGCATCCAGCGTGGCCGCGCCCAGCGTGCCGTCGTCCAGCGCGCGCAGCAGGTCAGGCTCGACCAGGTGGCTGCCCCGGCCCACGTTGATCAGGTGCGCGCCGCGCGGCAGGCGGGCGAACAGGCCGGCGCACAGGAAACCCTGCGTCTGCGCGGTCAGCGGCAGCAGGCAAACCAGCGCGTCGCAGCCCGCCAGGAAGGCATCCAGGCCGTCCTGGCCGTGGAAGGCTTCAACGCCTTCGGGCAGGCCCGCCTTGGGGCTGCGGCTCCAGCCGMGCACCGCATAGCCCACCGCCTGCAGCGCGCGGGCGCTGGCAATGCCCAGCGTGCCCAGCCCCGCAATGCCCACGCGGTGCCGTGACGGCGCCACGATGGGCTGCTCCTGCCACTGCCCGGCCGCCGCGCTGGCCAGATAGGCGCCCATGCTGCGCTGGTGCTGGATCACGGCCCACGTCACGTAGGCCGTCATGGTGCCCGCCATGGCGGTATCCACGATGCGGCAGACGGTTGGCCCTGGCGGCAGGTCCGGGTCGCTGTGCAGGTGGTCGATGCCCGCGCCCAGCGACTGCACCAGGCGCAGCTTGGGCATGGCCGCCAGCAGGCCGGGCGGGGGCGCCCAGCAGACCGCGGCATCGATGTCGTCAAGCGCGCCCAGGTCGGGGCCCACGCGCAGGTCCAGCCCGGGCGCCGCCGCGCGGAAGGCGGGTACCAGGTAGTGCATGTCGAGCACGCTGCTGAGCAGCGCCACGCAGGGTGGCTTGTTTGTCGTCGTGTCCATCTTGTTCCGTGTCCCGGCCAGATTGTCGAGGTCGGTGCGGGTCATGCGTAGCCCCCGACCGCTTGCAGGCGGGCTGGCTCTGGTGGCTCTGGTATCTCGGGTGCCTGCGCTGCCCCCTGCACCCGGGTCAAGCGCGGGATGGCTTCGATCAGCTTGCGCGTGTAGGCATGCTCGGGCGCGCTCAGCACGCGGGCCGTCTCGCCGTACTCGACCACCTCGCCGCGCTGCATGACGGCGATCTTGTCGCACATCTGCGCGGCCACGCGCAGGTCGTGGGTGATAAAGACCATGGCCAGCTTGAACTGCTCGCGCACCTTGGCGAACAACTCCAGCACCTGCGCCTGCACCGACACATCCAGCGCGGAGACGGGCTCGTCCGMCACCAGCAATTCCGGCTGCATCRCTAGCGCCCGGGCAATGCCGATGCGCTGGCGCTGCCCGCCGGAGAACTCATGCGGGTAGCGCTCGGCCGCCTCCGGCCCCAGCCCGACCAGCCCGAGCAGCTCCAGCGTGCGCGCCTGTGCCTCCTGGCGCGGTACGCCCTGCGCGATGGGGCCGGCGGCGATGGCCGCACCGATCCGGTGCCGGGGATTGAGCGACGCGTAAGGATCCTGGAACACCATCTGCAGCTTGCCGCCCGCGCGCTGCAGCAGCCCGCCGCCTTGCGACAGGTTGCGCCCGTTGATCATGATGCGGCCGCTGTCGAACGGCGCCAGGCCGACGATGCAGCGGCCCACCGTGGATTTGCCGGAGCCCGATTCCCCCACCAGCCCGAGCGTCTGCCCGCGCAGCAGCTCGAAGTTCACGTTGCGCGCGGCTTGCACCTCGCGCCCGCGCCGCAGCAGGCCGCCGCCGGTGCGGTAGGTCTTGCACAGGTCCTGCACCTGCAGCACGCGGTTGGCCTCTACCTGCACGGGCGGCTGGCGCAGGTGCCCGCCGGGAATGGCGCTGATCAGCTTGCGGGTATAGGGGTGCTGCGGATCGGTCAGCACGCGCGCGGCCGGCCCGGCCTCGACAATGGTGCCGGTTTGCATCACCACCACCTGGTCGGCGATCTCGGACACCACGCCGAAATCGTGCGTGATGAACAGCACGGCCATGCCGCGCCGCTTTTGCAGGTCGCGAATCAGCTGCAGGATCTGCGCCTGCGTGGTCACGTCGAGCGCCGTGGTGGGCTCGTCGGCGATCAGCAGGCGCGGCTCCAGCGCCATGGCGCAGGCGATCATCACGCGTTGGCGTTGCCCGCCCGACAGGCGGAAGGGGTAGCTGTCGTACAGCAGTTCCGGATCGGGCAAGCCGACATCGGCCAGCGCCGCCACGATGCGCTTGCGCTTGTCGGCCGCGCCCAGCCGCTGGTGCGCATCGAACACCTCGGCGATCTGGTCGCCGATGCGCATCACCGGGTTGAGCGCCGTCATGGGTTCCTGGAACACCATGCCGATCTTCTGCCCGCGCAGCTCGCGCATGGCGTCGTCATCCAGCTGCAGCAGGTCCTGGCCCTCAAACAGGATGCGCCCGGCCACCGGCTCCACATGGGGGCGCGGCAGCAGGCCCATCACCGCATTGGCGATCATGGACTTGCCGGAGCCGGACTCGCCCACCACGCACAGGGTCTGGCCCGCTTCCAGCGTCAGCGAGGCGCCTTGCACCGCCAGCGCGCGGTCGCCGCCGGCAGGCAGGCGGATGCTCAGGTCCTGGATATCTAGTACTGGTGTGCTCATCGTCCGCTCCCGCCAAGGCGCGCATTGAGCGCGTCGTTCAGGCCTTCGCCCACCATATTGAGCGCCAGCACCGTCAGCAGGATGGCGGTGCCGGGAAACACCGCCATCCACCAGGCCTGGCGCAGCACGGTGCGCGCCGAGCCCACCATGTAGCCCCAGCTCATGTGGTTCGGGTCGCCGAGACCCAGGAAGCTCAGGCTGGATTCGAGCAGGATGGCGGTCGCCACCATCAGCGAGGCCATCACGACGATGGGCGAGCTGGCATTGGGCAGGATCTGCGACAGGATGATGCGTGGTGTCGATTGCCCGGCCAGCTTCGCGGCCTGCACAAAGTCGCGCTGGCGCAGCGTGAGGAACTCGCTGCGCACCAGGCGCGCCACCGGCGGCCAGGACACGATGGCGATCGCCGCCACGATGGAGCCGATGGACGGCTCGAAGATCGCCACCAGCACCAGCGCCAGCGCAAAGCTCGGCACCGCCTGGAACAGCTCGGTGAAGCGCATCAGCGCCGCATCGATCCACCCGCCGAAGTAGCCGGAAATGGCGCCCAGGGTCACGCCGATCAAGAGCGAGACCACCGTGGACACCACGCCGATCAGCAGCGAGATGCGCGCGCCGTGGATCACGCCCGCCAGGATGTCGCGCCCCATGGTGTCGGTGCCCATGGCAAAGCCGGGCTCCTGCATCGGCTGCAGGAACGGCTGCTGCACCATGTCCCAGGGATCATGCCCGGCCATCCACGGCCCGAACAGCGCGAGCACGGCAAAGCCCACCAGTACCACCATGCCGAGCACGGCTGCCTTGTTGCGGCAGAACCGCCGCCAGAAAGTGTTTTTCATTGCATCTCGATCCGCGGGTCGACCAGCGTGTAGACAAAGTCGGTCAACAGGTTGAACAACACGGCCATGGCCGCGGTGACCAGGAAGCAGCCCAGCAGCAGGTTGTAGTCACGCTGCAGCAGGGCGTCGAACATCAGGCGGCCAATGCCGGGCCAGGCGAACACCGTCTCGGTCAGCACCGCGCCGCCGATCATGCCGCCGGCCTGGATGCCGGCCAGCGTCACCACCGGCAGCAGGGCGTTGCGCAGGATGTGGGCGCGCTGGATGCGCCCGGGCCGCACACCCTTGGCGCGCGCGGTCTTGACGAAATCCATCTGCGCCACCTCCAGCATCGAGGCCCGTGTCATGCGCGCATACACCGCCATGTAGAACAGCGCCAGCGTGAGCGCGGGCAGCACCAGGTGCGTGGCAATGTCGAACACCAGCGCCAGGCCATGCAGGTCCGCCCCCACGGTGAAGTAGCCAAAGCCGGGCAGCCAGTCGAGCTTGACCGAGAACAGCAGCACCGCCATCATCGCCAGCCAGTACAAGGGCGTTGCGTAGAACACCAGGGCGAACAGGGTGATGGCGTTGTCCACCCAGCTCCCCGCGCGCCGGCTAGCCCACGCCCCCAGCACCACGCCGAACAGCACCGAKAGCAGGAAGGCGCTGCCGGTCAGGATCAGYGTGGCCGGCAGGCGCTGCAGGATCAGGTCCAGCACCGGCTGCTGCTGGCGGTAGGAGTAGCCCAGGTCCAGGTGCACCACGTGGCCAAGGTAAGTGGCAAGCTGCTCCGGCACCGGCTTGTCCAGCCCGAACTGCRTGCGCAACTGCGCCACGAACTGCGGGTCGGAGGCCCCGGCCTCGCCAGCCATCACCGAGACAGGGTCTCCCGGCGCGGCCCGGATCAGCAGGAAGTTGACGGTCGCGATGACCAGGATCGCGATCACGCCCTGTACCACCCGGCCTAGCATGCGCTGCGTACGACTCATGGCTTTGCCCCAGAGATAAAGATGACTGCCATCACGCCAGCCAGGCGCGGCCGATGCCGTCGTTCAGGCCAATGCCGGAACTGATGGGATTGTTGATGCGGCTTCGGTACAGCGTGGGGAAGTTGAGCTCGTGCAGCCACACCACCGGCATCTCGTCCACCAGGATCTTCTGCACTTCGTGGTAGATCGCCGCGCGCTTGACGGGGTCGATCTCGCGCGCGCCAGCCTGGAACAGTTCGTCGACCTTGGCGTTGCGATAGCCCTCCACATTGTTGAAGGGCGAGCCCTGCGCGATGTTGTCCGAGGTGTAGTTGCGCGCCACGCCCAGCGCCGGGTCACCGTACTGGTAGACATAGGTGAAGGCCAGGTCGTAGTCCCACTTGTTCAGCCGCTCGCCCCAGCCCGCCACGTCGGTGGGGGTCATCTCGATCTTCACGCCGGCCTGCTGCAGGTTCTGCCGCACGATCTCGGCGGAGCGGGTCCAGGTTTCGCCGTAGGGCAGGGGCAGCAGGCGCAGGGTTTCGCCCTTGTAGCCGGATTCGCCCAGCAACTGCTTGGCGCGGGCCAGGTCGCGCGGATACTTGGCCACGTCGGTGCTGGCGTATTTGATATGGCTGTTGAAGGGGCCGGTGGCGCTCTTGGCATAGCCTTGCCATGCCACCTTGGCGATCGCGTCGCGGTCGATGGCAAAGGCCAGCGCCTGGCGGAACTTGATGTTGTCCATCGGCGCCTTGCGGTTGTTGACCCACAGCCACGAGTGCGGCGCGAAGAATTCCCAGCCCTTGGTGGTGACCTGCACGCCGGGCAGCTTGCTCAGGCGCGCCACGTCGAAGTACTCCACCGCGCCGCCGGGCACCAGGTCGACCTTGCCGGACTCGAACGCCGCGGCGCGCGCCGAGGCATCGGGGATCACGTGGAAGTACACGCTGTCGACCAGCGGCACGTCGGGCTGGTGATACGCATCGTTGCGCACCAGCTGGATGTACGAGCCGCGCACCCATTCCTTGAACTTCAGCGGGCCGGTGCCGATGGGCTTGGCATTGGCGGGGTTGGTCAGGAAATCCGTGCCCTCGTAGATGTGCTTGGGCACCATGGGCATGGTGCCCACTTCGAAGATGCCGAGGAACGGGCTGAACGGGTACTTCAGCTTGAACTCCACCGTGAGCGGGTCCACCGCGCGGATGCTCTCCACCGCCGCCAGGTTGGCGCGCAGCCGGGCGTGGGTCTTGCGCAGGAACACATCGGCGGAGAACACCACGTCGGCCGCGGTAAACGGCTTGCCGTCATGCCAGGTGACCTTGGGCTTGAGCTTGAACGTGTACACCGTGCCGGCCGGGTTTACCGTCCAGGAGGTCGCCAGTGCTGGCTGCGGTTCCAGCTTTTCGTCGTAGCGCAGCAAGCCCTCGTAGATGTTGCCGGAGATCAGCTGGGTGGGGCCGTTCTGGGTAATGCCGATCATCAGGCCGGAAGGCTCAGGCTGGACGAGCGCGTTGATCACGCCGCCCTTCTTGCCGGCCGCGAGGACGTGGAAAGGCACGCCGGCGAGCGACAGCCCGGTGGTGGCAACACCCATTTTGATCAGTTGGCGACGATTCATTGCGGAACTCTCCTGGGGGCTAGGGATGGGTAACTGGCAAGACGGAACTGGCAAGACGGAGTGGCGAAAGCGCGCAGGGCGGGCAGCACGTCAGTCGCGGAACGACGTGGCAGCGGCAGGTTCCAGCCGCTCGCGCAAGGCGCGCCATTCCCGCGCGTACGGATCGGCCGCGCCGGGCAGGCGGTTGGTGTCGCCGCTCTCGTACTGGCGCGCGGTCTTCTCGCAAATGGCTGGCGGCACCGGATTGACCGGCTGGCCGCTGGACTGGATCGCCACCTGCACGCGGCAGGCGCGCTCCAGGTTATGCATCAGGATGAAGGCCTCCGCCACGCTGCGGCCCAGCGTGACCAGGCCGTGATTGCGCAGGATCAGGGCGCGCTTGTCCGGGCCGAGGTCGGCCACCAGGCGCACGCGCTCCTCATGGTCCAGCGCAATGCCTTCGAAGTCGTGGTACGACACGCGCTCATGGAACTGCAGCGCCCACTGGTTGGAGGGCTGCAGGCCGCACGCCAGCGACGAGACGGCCACGCCGGCCACGGTATGCGTATGCAGCACACAGACCGCGTCATGCCGGGCGGCATGCACGGCGCTGTGGATGGTGAAGCCGGCCGGGTTCACGTCTTGCCCCGGCGGGCCGCTGATGATGTTCCCGTCCAGATCGATGCACACGAGCGAGGACGCGGTGATATCCCGGAACAGCATCCCGAACGGGTTGATCAGGAAGCGGTCCTCGGTGCCCGGCACCCGGGCCGAGATATGCGTGTAGATGCTGTCGTCCATGCCATACAGGGCGACCAGGCGGTATGCGGCGGCGAGATCCTCACGCACCTGTTGCTCGGCCTCGGAGATGGCGGGAACCAGGCGGGAAGAGACGTTGTTGCCCATGTTTGTGTTTCCTTGGATTGGCGATTAGATCACTGTAGGTCGATGGTCAGCTGTCGACAGTTGGCATTTATACCGATTACGCAAAGTTCAGGCCACGTGTTCAATTTGCAGCCGGATATGTTGCGGTGCGATGTGCAAGGCGTTGATTTTCAAGGAAATGCGGGTTTGCCCCGGCGTGGATGACAGGCTGCTGGGCGGCTTCGGCGGCTTGCCTGGGAATGCTGCCATGCGCAAAAAATGGGCACCGGCAGCTGGATTTCGGGATTGGCGAGCGGGAATAGGGCGCGGCGCACGGTTTGGTGGCGTGCAGAAAATCCAGCGTCGGGATAGGCGGCCACGGTGTCCGTGTGTCTCTTTTGTCACATGACGCGCGAGCAAGCGCGGCCTGGCATGCTCGCGGGGTGCAGAAGCGCCGCCGACGGAAATATAAGAAGGGTTCCGGGCTGGAGTATGCGAAGATGCGCGCACAGCGGCGCTGCGAATACGCGCGGCCGGCTGTCTGGACCTGACCCCAGTCGCACCCCACGACTTTCCGCCTGCGGCCTTGCCCCAGGTTCAGTTCTTTCCTGAAGCATGCTGCCTTCCCGCTGGCCTCAAGGCCACCATGGCTGTCATGCCCGTCGCGTTTTCCGCTCCCTCTGACCCCTGCGCGGTTCAACCGCCAAGCCCCAACCCCCAGCCTCGGTAGCGGGCGCCAATTGTCCGTCATCGTACCGACACCGCACGCCGTCCGTGGCAACGTGCGGGTAGCGGTCAGGTCCATGCCAAACGGCGCGGCTACATTCGCATCGGGCTCGACGATTCCGGTCCCCTGGCGAGGTATCGGCGGGGGCCTGGCCCATCAAGCGGAGTCGGGAAAGGAGCATTCCATGTTAGGAATCGTATTACTGGTCGTGCTGGTGCTTGTCTTGCTCGGCGCAATGCYGACCTGGCCGCATAGCCGTTCCTGGGGCTACATGCCCAGCGGCGTGCTGGGCCTGCTGCTGATCGTGGTACTTGTGCTGGTGCTGATGGGCCGCCTATAGGCAAGAGAGAGGCAAGAGAGAGGCGAGAAAGAGGCGAGAAAGAGGCGAGAGAGAGACAAGAAGGCTCGCCTTGGCGCAACAGTCCGCGCAGCGATCGCGTGATGGCCGGCGAGCCTCGGGCTTGCCGGCCAGCCGTTTTCAAGGAGGCGAACCCGTCTCCCGATCCCCGTTGGCAATCAAGGCGCCCATGTATTCAGTGCTAGGCCGTACGTTCGAGTACACATCCACCCCTTCGCCGTGGGACAACAAGGCGCCGGTGCGCGAGGAGCTGTTCGGCGTCGAGCGGCTGGAGCAGCATGCGCAGAGCCTTGCCGCCGCCCAGCCCGTCACCGCGCAGCCCCCGCGCGTGCGCACGCTGCGCAGCCGCCTCAACGACAATGCCGAAGTACTGCTCGCGGCCTACCGGGCCAGCGCGGCGGAGCTGGAGAGCGGCAGGGCCGTGGTGCCCGCGGCCGAATGGCTGCTGGACAACTACCACCTGGTGGAGGCGCAGATCCGCGAGATCCGCGATGACCTGCCGCCTGGCTACTATCGCCAGCTGCCCAAGCTCAGCGAGGGTCCCTTCGCCGGATACCCGCGCGTATTTGGCCTTGCCTGGGCCTTTGTCGCGCATACCGACAGCCATATCGATCCGGACACCCTGCGGCGCTTCATTGCCGCCTACCAGCGTGTGCAGCCGCTGACCATCGGCGAGCTGTGGGCCGTGGCCATCACGCTGCGCATCGTCCTGATCGAGAACCTGCGCCGCCTGGCCGAACAGATGACCGCCGGGCGTATCGCCCGCGCCGACGCGGACGATCTGTCCAGACAACTGCTCAAGTCGGGCTGCGCCCGCTCGGCACTCGACACGGATATCGCCTCGCGCGCCGCCGCGCCGTTGTCGGAACTGTTCGCCGCGCAACTGGCCAAGCGCCTGCGGGACCAGGACCCACGCACCACGCCAACCCTGGGCTGGCTGGAAGAGCGGCTTGGCCGGCAGGGCGCATCCATCGAGGACGTGGTGCGGCACGCCCAGCAGCGCCAGGGCGCATCCAACGTGACCGTGCGCAATGTCATCACCAGCATGCGGCTGATTTCGGATATCGACTGGGCCGAACTGTTCGAGAGCGTGAGCCTGGTCGACGCGCGTTTGCGCGATGGCAGCGGCTATGCCGACATGGATTTCCCCACGCGCAATCTTTACCGCAGCGCCATCGAGCAGCTTGCGCGCGGCTCGCCCGCCTCGGAGCTGGAGATTGCCGATCTTGCGCTGGCCACGGCCCGCGCCGCGGCGGCAGGCACCGCCGATCCGGCGCAGGCGGAGCGCATCGGGGACCCGGGATATCACCTGATCGCGGAGGGCCGGCGCGCCTTTGAACGCGCAATCGGCTTTAGTCCCCCGGCGCGGCTGCGGTTTTCCCGCCTCAATGTCGCGCTGGGCATTGGTGGCTATGTGGGCGCCATTTTGCTGGTCACCCTTGCGCTGCTCGGTGGATCGCTCTGGGTGCTTGCGGCGGCGGCCATGCCGGCGCTCTCCGGCGGCTGGCTTGCGCTGATCGGCTGGCTGGGCTTCGTCCCGGCCAGCGAGGTGGCAACGGCGGTGGTCAACCGCGGCATCGCCTGGCTCTTTGGCGCATCCATCCTGCCGGGGCTTGAACTCACGGCGGGCGTGCCGCCCGCGCTGCGCACGCTGGTGGCCGTGCCCACGCTGCTATCGGGCGAAGCCAGCCTGCGCGAGCAGATCGAGCGCCTGGAGGTGCACCATCTTGCCGGCGCCGGTGGTGACCTGACCTTCGCGCTGCTCACCGACGGCACCGACGCCGACCAGGCCGTCATGCCGGGCGACGCAGCCCTGCTGGCGGTGGCGGCCGAAGCCATCGGCGCGCTGAACCGCCGCTACGGGCCGGGCCCCGCCGGCAACCGCTTCCTGCTGCTGCACCGGCACCGCGTGTTCAACGCCGGAGAGGGCAAGTGGATGGGCTGGGAGCGCAAGCGCGGCAAGCTCCATGAACTCAACCGCCTGCTGCGCGGCGCTACGGACACCAGCTTTGTTGCTGTCGATGGTGCGCCGCCCCAGGTACCACCCGATGTGCGCTACGTGATCACGCTCGATGCCGATACGCGCTTGCCGCGCGACGCGGCGCTCCGGCTGATCGGCAAGATGGCCCACCCGCTGAACCGGCCAAGGTTCGACGACACGCTGCAGCGTGTCATCGGCGGCTACGCCATCCTGCAGCCGCGCGTCACGCCATCCCTGCCGGTGGGCAGCGAGGGTTCGTTCTATCAGCGCATCTTCTCCGCGCCCGGCGGCATCGATCCCTATGCGGCGGCGGCGTCGGACGTGTACCAGGACATCTTCGGCGAGGGGTCCTACACCGGCAAGGGCATCTATGACGTGGATGCCTTCGAGGCCGCGCTGCGCGGCCGCGTGCCGGTGAATGCGGTGCTCAGCCACGACCTGTTCGAGGGCATGTTCGCCCGCGCCGGGCTGGCTTCGGACATCGAGGTCGTCGAGGATTTTCCCGCGCGCTATGACGTGGCTGCCAAGCGCCAGCATCGCTGGACGCGTGGCGACTGGCAGCTCCTTGGCTGGATCGTGCGCGGCCGCAAGGGCAGCCAGGCGGTGCCGATGCTCGGCCGCTGGAAGATGCTGGACAACCTGCGGCGCTCGGTGCTCGCGCCGTCGCTGCTGCTGTGCTTTGGCGCGTGCTGGCTGCTGCCGCCGGGCGCGGCGCTGCGCGGCACGCTGCTGTTGCTGGCGGCCATGGCGATTCCGGCCCTGTTGCCCGGTATGTTTTCCGTCATTCCCCATCGTGCCGGCATCCGGTTGCGCACCCACGTGGGGATGCTGTGGGACGACCTGCGCGCGGCCGTGGCGCAGGTGCTGCTGACGCTGGCGTTCCTGCCCGACGTGGCCTGGCGCATGAGCGACGCGATCGCGCGCACGCTGGCGCGGCTGCGCTTGACCCGCCGCCACCTGCTGGAGTGGACCACCGCCGCCCAGTCCATGACCAGCCCGCGGCTTGACCTGGCCGGCTCCTACCGGCAGATGGCGGGCGGCGTATTGCTGACGCTGGCGCTGCTGGCGGGCACGCTGGCCTTCGCGCCCGCGTCCTGGCCGCTCGCGCTGCCGCTCGGATGGCTCTGGCTGGCCGCGCCCATGCTGGCCCTGTGGGCCAGCCGGGCGCCGAAGGTCGCAAGGCGGCTGGTGGTGTCGGACGCTGACACGCGCGAGCTGCGCCTGACCGCGCGCCGCACCTGGCGCTTTTTCGAGACCATGGTCACGCCAGCGGACAACATGCTGCCGCCCGACAATTTCCAGGAGCGCCCGAAGCCGGTCCTGGCGCACCGGACCTCGCCCACCAATATCGGCCTGTACCTGCTATCGGCCATTGCCGCGCGCGACTTCGGCTGGAGCGGCACGGCGGCCACGGCCGCGCGGCTGGAAGCGGCCTTCGCCGCCATGCAACAGCTGCAGCGCTGCCATGGCCACTTCTACAACTGGTATGGCACGCAGGATCTGCGCGCCCTGACGCCTGCCTACGTCTCATCGGTCGACAGCGGCAACCTGGCCGGCCACCTGATTGCGCTGGCCAATGCCTGTGAAGAATGGACCCATGCCGAGGCGACGCCGGATTTCCGGCTCGGCATGATGGATACCGTGACGCTGGCGCGCGAGGCCATTGCCGGGCTGGCGCTGGCGGGCGGCGAGCGCGCCGGCAAGCTCGGCGAACTGCTGGAGCAGGTAGAAACCCAGCTCAACGGCACGCAGGCGATGGCCATGCTGATGCCTGCGCTCAAGCGGCTGACGGAAAAAGCCGCCGCGATCGCCAGCGACATCCTGCCCGCCACCGGCGACGACAGCCTTGGCGACCTGGCCTTCTGGGTGCAGGCGCTGCGCAAGGCCGTGGCCGAGCACGAGCAAGACCGGGTAGAGCGGATCGAAGCGCCGGAGCTGCTCGGCGCGCGCCTGCAAGCGCTGGCCGCCGTTGCGCGCGAAATGGCGCTGTCGATGGACTTCGCGTTCCTGTTCGATGAAGAGCGCAAGCTGCTTTCGATCGGCTACTCGCAGGACGACAACCGGCTCGATGTCAGCTGCTATGACCTGCTTGCGTCGGAGGCCCGTCTTGCCAGCCTGTTTGCCATCGCCAAGGGCGATGTGTCCACGCGGCACTGGTTCCGCCTTGGGCGCACGGCCACGCCGCTGGGCAATGGGTCGGCGCTGATCTCGTGGTCCGGGTCGATGTTCGAGTACCTGATGCCGTCGCTGGTCATGCGCGCGCCGGCGGGCAGCCTGCTCGAGCAGACCAACCGGCTGGTGGTGGAGCGCCAGCAAGGCTACGGCCGCGCGCTGGGCGTGCCATGGGGCGTGTCCGAATCCGCCTACAACGCGCGCGATCTGGAGTTCACCTACCAGTACTCCAACTTCGGCGTGCCAGGCCTGGGCCTGAAACGCGGGCTTTCCGACAATGTGGTGATCGCACCTTATGCGAGCGGCCTGGCCACCATGGTGGATCCGCAAGGCGCGCAGCAGAACTTCGCGCGTCTCGCGCGGATGGGGGCAAAGGGGCGCTTCGGCTTCTACGAGGCCATTGATTTCACCCGGTCCCGGCTGCCCGAGGATGAGGCGTTCGCCATCGTGCGCAGCTACATGGCCCACCACCAGGGCATGACCATCGTGGCGATCGCCAATACGCTGCACGGCGGCCAGATGCGGGAGCGCTTTCACCGCGAGCCGATGATCCAGGCCACCGAGCTGCTGCTGCAGGAGCGCATGCCGCGCAACGTCGCCATTGCGCATCCGCGCGCCGAAGAGGTGAAAGCCTCCACGATGGAGTCCGGCAGCGAGGATTCCACGGTGCGCAGGCTTGCCGGCTATGCGCCCGGTGCGCCCGTCACGCATCTGCTGTCGAACGGGCGCTACGCGGTGATGCTGACCGCGGCCGGCGCGGGCTACAGCCGCTGGCGCGACCTGGCCGTGACGCGGTGGCGCGAGGATGCCACCCGCGACGACGCTGGCAGCTTTATCTTCCTGCGCGATACGCAAAGCCGCGCCGTCTGGCCGGCCGGCGCGCAATTTGCCGGCGGCGATACGGACGATGGCGAGCAGGGCAGCGAAGTGGTCTTCGCCGAAGACCACGCGGAGTTCATCCGCCGCGATGGCAGCCTGGTCACCACGCTCTCCATCCTGGTCTCCGGCGAGGATGACGGGGAAGTGCGGCGAGTCTCGCTGGCCAACAGCGGGCGGCGCGCGCGCGAGATCGAGCTGACCTCGTATGCGGAACTGGTGCTGACCGTGCCGGCGGCCGACGCCGCGCACCCGGCGTTCTCCAAGCTGTTTATCGAGACCGAATACCTGCCCGAGTTCGGCGCGCTGGTTGCCACGCGCCGCCCGCGCTCGCCCACGGAGCCAACGATATGGGCTGCCCACTTCGCCATCGTCGAAGGCGAAGTGGTGGCGGATCCGCAATACGAGACCGACCGGGCGCGCTTTCTGGAGGAGGGGCAGACGGGCAGAATAGCGGACGGCGTGCGGCATGGCCGTGCGCTGTCCAACACCACGGGCACGGTGCTCGACGCCATCTTCTCGCTCAGGCAGCGCGTGCGGGTCGCACCGGGCGGCGTGGCGCGCATCGCATTCTGGACGCTGGTGGCGCCCTCGCGCGCCGCGCTGCTGGATCTGATCGACAAGCATCATGACCGCAGCGCCTTCGAGCGCGCCAAGACCCTGGCCTGGACGCAGGCCCAGGTCCAGTTGCGCCATCTCGACGTCAAGGCCGACGAAGCGGCGGATTTCCAGCGCCTGGCCGCGCCGATCCTGTACGCCGATCCCCGCTTCCGGAGTTCCTCCGAGGCCATTGCCCGCGGCGCGGGCCCGCAGTCCGGGCTTTGGCCGCACGCCATCTCCGGCGACCTGCCGATCGTGCTGCTGCGCATCGACGAGATCGAGGATATGGCGCAGGTACGCCAGCTGCTGCGCGCGCACGAGTACTGGCGCATGAAGCGGCTTGGCGTGGACCTGGTCATCGTCAACGAGCGTGCGTCGTCTTATACGCAGGACCTGCAGAACGCCATCGAGACCGCGGTGCGCAGCAGCCAGTCGCAGCCGCGCCTTGGCGATGAGCTCGCCCAGGGCTCGGTCTATACGCTGCGCACCGACCTGCTGCACGTCGATGCCCGCGCGCTGCTCTTGTCGGTGGCCCGCGTCGTGCTGTCCGCGCGCAGGGGGCCCATCGCCGAACAACTCGGCCGGCTACCCGTGGTGCCGCAGCGCGCCGCACCCGTACGCCGCCGCGCGCCACCACGGCCGGCGCCAATGCCAGCGCCGGCCACGCCGGCGCTCGAGTTCTTCAATGGCCTCGGTGGCTTCGACAAGGACGGGCGGGAGTATGTGATCGTGCTTGACGGCGCCGCCACCACGCCCGCGCCTTGGATCAACGTGATCGCCAACCCCAGCTTTGGCTTTCATGCCTCGGCGCAGGGCAGCGGCTACACCTGGGCCGAGAGCAGCCGCGAGAACCAGCTCACGCCCTGGTCCAACGACCCGGTGCTGGATCCGGCCGGCGAGGCGTTCTACATCCGCGACGAAGACAGCCTCGAAGTTTGGAGCCCGACAGCGCAGCCCATCCGCGATGCAGGCACCTACGCGGCCCGCCACGGCCATGGCTACAGCCGCTTTGCGCACCACGCGAACGGCATCGCGGCCGAGCTGCTGCAGTTCGTCCCGCTGGAAGACCCAGTCAAGATTTCGCGGCTGACGCTGAGCAACCTGTCCGCCGGGCGCCGCCGGCTTTCCGTCACCGCCTACGTGGAGTGKGTACTCGGCACGTCGCGTGGCGCATCGGCGCCGTTCATCGTGACCGAGCGCGACGAGGCCACCGGCGCAATGCTGGCGCGCAATCCCTGGAGCTCCGCCTTCCCCGGCCGGGTTGCCTTTGCCGATCTCGGCGGCAAGCAAACAGCCTGGACCGCCGACCGCACGGAATTCCTTGGGTACAACGGCGGCGCCGAGGCGCCGGCGGCCCTGCTTGGCACCACACCGTTGTCTGGCGCCGTGGGCGCGGGGCTGGACCCGTGTGCCGCGGTGCAGTGCATCGTGGAGCTTGCCGCGGGCGAGACGCTCGACATCGTCGCGTTTCTCGGCGAGTGCGGCTCGGCCGAGGCGGCGAGGGCGCTGATTGCCCGCTATCGCGCCGCCGATCTCGACGCCGTGCTGGATGCCGTGACAGGGCACTGGGATAGCCTGCTTGGCGCCGTGCAGGTCAGGACGCCGGACCGGGCAATGGACATCATGCTCAACGGCTGGCTGCTCTACCAGACCCTGGCCTGCCGCATCTGGGCCCGCGCGGCGTTCTACCAGGCGAGCGGTGCCTATGGCTTTCGCGATCAGTTGCAAGACACCATGGCGCTTACCTTCGCCAAGCCTGCGGCCACGCGCCAGCACTTGCTGCGTGCCGCGGCCAGGCAATTTGCCGAAGGCGACGTCCAGCATTGGTGGCTGCCGCACACCGGGCAGGGCGTGCGCACGCGCATCTCCGACGATTGCGTCTGGCTGGCCTTCGCCACGGCGACCTACATAGCAGGCTCTGGCGATGCGGCGGTGCTGGATGAGAACGTGTCCTTCCTCGACGGGCCGGTGCTCGGCGCGGATGCGCATGATGCCTTCTTCCAACCGATGACCGGGGAGGCATCGGCATCGCTGTTCGAGCATTGCGCGCGCGGCATCGAGCGATGCCTTGCCTTGACCGGCGAGCACGGCCTGCCGCTGATCGGCGGCGGCGACTGGAACGACGGCATGAACCGGGTCGGGGCCGGCGGCAAGGGCGAGAGCGTGTGGCTTGGCTGGTTGCTGATGCGCACGATCGCGCTCTTCGCGCCGCTTGCCGAGGTGCGCGACGCTGGCCGCGCAGCGCACTGGCGCGCCCATGCGGCAATGCTGGGCGCGGCGTTGGAGCGCGATGGCTGGGACGGCGAGTGGTATCGCCGTGCCACCTTCGATGACGGCAGCTGGCTGGGTTCCAAGACCARCCCGGCCTGCCGGATCGACGCCATTGCCCAGTCGTGGGCCGTGCTGTCGGGCGCCGGGGATCCCGTGCGCGCTGCCACCGCCATGGCATCCATGGCCGAGCACCTGGTGCGGCGCAACGACGGCCTGGCGCTGCTGTTCGCGCCGCCCTTCGATGGCGCCTCGCCGGATCCCGGCTACATCGAAGGCTATCCCCCCGGCGTGCGCGAGAACGGCGGGCAATACAGCCACGCCGCGATGTGGTCGGTCCTTGCCTTTGCCCGGCTCGGCGCGGGCGCAAAGGCCGTGGACCTGTTCTCGATGCTCAACCCCATCCACCACGCCAGCACGCCCGCAGGCGTGCAGCGCTACAAGGTCGAGCCGTACGTGGTCGCGGCCGATGTGTATTCGGTGGCGCCCCACATCGGGCGTGGCGGGTGGACCTGGTACACCGGCGCGGCCGGCTGGATGTATCGCGCCGGGCTGGAGGGCATCCTGGGGATCCGCCGCGAAGCGGGCTGGCTGATCGTGGCGCCGAGCATTCCGGCGGCCTGGCCCGGGTTTGAGGCGACGGTATGCCTGGGGGCATGCCACTACGACATCCGGGTGCAGACGCTGGCGCCAGGCGCGGGCGGCGCGCATGCCGTCCTCGATGGGCTGGCGCTGGCTTGCGGCGACGGTGCCGTGCGCGTGCCGCTGGACGATGGTAGGCACAGGCTGCTGGTATGCATCCCGGCGGCGGAATAGGGGGTATAGGGCGGAATGGGGCGCATGGGTGCATCTGGCGAGCCCGAAAAAGTCTTTCCGGGAATCGCTTGACTCCTCGGGGAATAAGCTTATGATGTGCCCAATTGCTGCATTGCAGCAAAACGATGATGCCGCTCACGGAACCCTCTTCGGCAGCGTTGGATCATCCAGATCATCCCCAGGAGACTATTTCATGGCACATCCCACCCAAGCTCAATTCTTCGGCGTCCAGCAAGCTAACCTGGACCTGTTCCTTGCCTTGGTCGGTCCCCTGGCCCGTGGCGCGGAAAAGATCAGCGCGCTGAACATGCAGGCCGTCAAGACCAGCCTGGCGGATACCACGAACTACGTCCGCGAATCCAGCCAGCAGCCGGTTGGCGCCGGCATGTCCGGCCTCAAGCCGGAACTGGCCAATGGCTTTGCCCAGAAGATKAACGCCTATGCCGGCCACATGAACGAGATCTTCGCCAGCACCGGCGCGGAGTTCGCGCAGGAAGCCCAGCGCCAGATGAGCACCTACGCTGCGCAGACCCAGGAAGCCATGGCGTCGTTCGGCCAGAACCTCATGTCGAACGCTGGCGGCGCGTTCCCGGCTGCCCACGCGAGCGCACCGAGCTGGGTCGCGGCCTACGAAACGGCCATGAAGCCGATGCGCGACGCCTTCGAAAAGGTCATGCCCGCCACGGCTGCCAAGTAAGGCCAAGTAAGGCGGCACCGCTGGCCGCTGTGAAGCAAACGCCAGTAGCAAGGAAAAACTGCGCCCATGTGGCGCAGTTTTTTTTTTGCGGCGATCAGCCAGCGGGTGGTGCCAAGAGAACGGCCTCCACGCGCTGGCGCAGCACCGGCAGCAAGTCCCGCGCAAACCAGCCGTTGTGCTTGAACCAGCCCTGGTTGCGCGGCGATGGGTGCGGCAGCGGAATAAAGCGCGGCCCATGCGTGCCAAAGCCGGCCACGGTAGGCGTCACGCCACCGCGCGCCGCCGCTCCCAGGAAACGCCGCTGCGCATACTGCCCGACCAGCAAGGTCAGTTCAATGTCCGGCAGGCGCGCCAGCAGCGCATCCATCCACAACGGCGCGCACTCCTTGCGCGGCGGCAGGTCGCCGCTGGCGCCACGGCCCGGATAGCACAGTCCCATCGGGATGATGGCAATGCGCGCGGCATCGTAGAACACGGTCTTATCCACGCCCATCCAATCACGCAGCCGGTCACCGCTGGGATCGTCCCAGGGAATGCCGCTGGCATGCACGCGTGTGCCCGGCGCCTGGCCGACAATCAGGATGCGGGCGCTGGCGGCAGCTTGTACTACCGGGCGGGGACCAAGCGGGAGGTGCGCTTCGCACAGGCGGCAGGCGCGTACCTGGGTCAGCAGGGTGTCGAGGTCGGTCTTGCCCTCATCGCTTGCGGCGGAAACGGCTACGGGAGTTACGGGAAGGTCGCGCAGATCATYGGCAGGGGAGCCGCAGCCGGTTGCGTCGACCTGTTCGTCGACATAGCGTTTCAGCGCGTCCGGAAGGGATATGTGGATCGTGGTTGTGCCCATGGCGCCCAGTGTATGCAGTTCGGCGAGGATTGCCAAACGAAGCGGGTGCGCATGGGGGCGCAATGACTGCAAAAAGGTGGGGGCGGCTACGAAACCTTTCCAGATTGCACAGGTGGGCCGCGCCGAAGCACGGCCCACCTGCGTACCGCTTCCAATCAGAAGCGGTGACGCATGCCCACGCCAAAGCTGTCGCCGTGCGACTGGTCGCTCAGCTTGTCGTAGAAGTACGCGGCATACACGTCGGTGCGCTTGGACAGGTTGTAGTCGTAAGCGAGGCCGGCCGTGTTGCGCTTGAAGTCCGCGACGCTGTTMTTGGTCTTGTCGTACGCATAGGAGACCAGCACGTTGCCGTTGCCCACCGGGATCGAAGCGCCAACCTGGCCATTGGTGTGCTTGATATCGCCCGTGGCGTTGTTGACGTCGCTCTTGATGTACTGGCCCTGCGCGAACAGCTTGACCACCTTGAAGTCGTAGCTCACGCCGACCTGCACGGCGTTCTGCTTGTCGAAGCCAGCCAGCGCCGTGGGCGCGGTCACGTCTCCCGGGGGGCTGTTGAACTTGACCTGCTGGAAGGCTACGGTGGCGCCGAAGTTGCCGTTGAAGTAGAGCACGTTGCCGCCCCACTTGTTCTTGCCGACGCTGCCTGCCTGCTCGCCGAACGAGTAGATCGCGTTGGCGGTCAGGCCGCCAACGTTCGGCGTGGAATACACCAGCGAGTTGCTCCAGCCCGAGTCGCCGATGATGCCCGGGTCATAGACGCGGCCATTGCTGGCCGAGAAGTAGGTGTGGAAGATCGCCGGCGAGAACACATAGGAGTCCACCAGCGGGTTGAACAGGATGGTCGAGATGAAGTAGGGCGTGGTGTTGCGCCCGAGCTTCACCGTGCCAAGCGTTGCGCTCTGCAGGCCGACAAAGGCGTTGCGGGTAAACAGCGCATCGCCGTCGAAGCGGCCTTGCTTGCCGGTGTCCGGGCGCAGGAAGCCGTTCAGGTCGAAGATCGCCTTCAGGCCGTTGCCAAGATCCTCGGTGCCCTTGATGCCGAAGTACGAGGTTTGCATGCCGCCGCTGTTGACGCCGTAGGCGCGGTCCGCACCGCCGGCCTTGGTGGCGCCGACATAGGCATCAACCATCCCGTAAAGCGTGACGCTGGATTGCGCCATGGCGTTGCCGCAGATCAAGGCTGCTGCCATGACTGCCAGTTTCACGACCGGCTTGAATTTGTGTTGCATAAAGACCTCCATGGTTGACCCGTTTTCTATCGTTGCTGGCTCTGTCGCATTCACTGGGCACGACAACACCCCTCCGGGGGCAAGCCCCGGCTATCTAAAAACGCGTGCTCTTGAAATGGCTGGCGCGGGATGGCGCCGGTACGCTAGCGCCGCTGGCTCATGCTTGCTGCCAGCTCACATGCGCGGCCACCACCTGCCAGCCTTCGGGCAGCCGCACCCAGCTCTGGCTCTGGCGGCCCAGGCGCGGCTCGCCGGCGCGGCGAAAGGCGATATTGGCTACGGCGAAATCGTTGCCGAAGGTGGTGACGCTGCGCTCGGTGATCTCGCGGGCGAGGCCCTTTGCCGGGCGCGCCGCGCGGAACGCGCGGATGGCCTCGATGCCGTAGAGGTTTTCGCCCGCGCCGTAGCGCAGCGTGTGCGGGCTTTCCCAGAACAGCCGGTCKAGCTCGGCGACGTCGTTGCCGACCAGCGCCCGTTCATAGGCATCGAAGGCGGCTTCCACCTCGGCGAGGATGGCGGGATCGTTGATTCTCATCTTGCTTTCGTGGATATCCGTGGCAGCGTGGCAGCCCGGTGATGTCACGCTGCGTGACTGCGATGGATGCAGTTTGCGGCAATTCGATTGCATACAACCAGCACTTATTTCTTCTCATGGCGCACGCAAATTGTGTGCACTCGCTGTTGCATGTGCCGGCTCGCCATGCAAGGCCCGGCCACGCATCACGCAGCCTCGGCCAACGGCTGGTGCAGCCCGCTCAGCGCGGCCTTCAGGTGCTCTGCAAACGCCGCCGCCGCTGGCGGCAGGCTGCGGCCCTTGCGGGCGCCCAGCACCAGCCGGCCGCCGCACAGCTCGGGGTCGGACAAGGGCACGGCAATCAGCGTGCCCTGGCGCGTCTCGCGCAGCGTGCCGGCCTGGAACTGGAAGCAGATCGCGCCGGTCTGGCGCGCAAAGCTCTTCAGCATCTCCACCGTGGTGGCTTCCAGCATCACCCGCAGCGACAAGCGGTTGCGCGCGCAGATCGCCTCGATCAGCCGCCGGCTGCCAAAGCTCTCCGGCCCGAGGGCCACGGGATAGGGCTGGCAGTCGGATAGGCGCAACGTGCGCCGGCTTGCCAGCGGATGGTCCGGGCGCATCATCGCGCAGAATGGTTGCGCGGACACCGCCAGTTCGTGCAGGAAGGTGGTCGGGGGCGGGTCGTGTGCCAGCAGCAGGTCGGCCTCATCCTCCTTGAGCGCGGCCAGCAGGTCGCCGGAGTTGCCCACCGCCACGCGAAACTGCACGCCGCGGTGGGTGGACTGGTAGCGGCCGATGACTTCAGGCAGGAAATCGGTGGCGACAGACTCGACCGTCGCCACGCGCACGGTGCCCCGTACCAGCCCACGCAGCTGCTCCATCTGCGCGGCGGCCGAATCCAAATCCGCGAGGCTGCGGCGCACGGTGGCGATCAACACCTCGCCGGCGGCGGTCAGCCGCACGCCGCGGGGCAGGCGCTCGAACAGCGCCGTGCCGATTTCCTGCTCGACCTCCAGGATCTTTCGGTTGAGCGCGGTGGAGGCGACGTGGAGTTGCTCGGCGGCCTTGCGGATCGACCCAACGCGGGCCACGGCGTCAAGATAGAGGTAAAGGCGAGGCGGGTGGAGCATGGCGGCGTGCGCTCGGGCGCTAGTGAGAACGATCCGCTCTCACTAGCAAGGATCGTGCACGCGCCAACGCTACGCCGGCAGCCCGGTCCCGGCGACAGGACCAACGCCGGGACCAACGTCGGGACCAACGTCGGGACCAACGCCATGGCCGCTGCCATGGCGGGGCAACGCGACCTGGCAGTAGAGCTGGCGCAGCGCGCCCAGCGCCGACGCCCGGTCCTGCTCCGTGACATCCCCCAGCATGAGGCCAGCGGCGTGCGGGGCCACCGAC
>NZ_JBFTSF010000051.1:0-28937 GCF_056399905.1 Cupriavidus sp. 01L46 | reverse complement strand
CCGATATCTCCAGGCAAGCCGCCGCGGGATCAGCTTTTGTGGAACCACGTGGAGATTCTGATCGAGTTTCTTTGTGGCGGGCTGGGGGCGCCAACCAGCTTGCACGGTCAATTCAGCGACTGCGAGACATCGAACGGGCGAAGTGTGCGATAGCCTTTTTGCGACGCCAGGATTGTGGTTGGTTCAGTGACCAGGTGAAAGCGTAGGCAACGCAACGGTGTCCTGCCTCACGCGTTAAGCCGACACATCGGGTTCTGCCCGACATGGCAGTCAATGGCGGCGGCGATCAAATACGGTAGGAGCGTATGCGAGTGTGCCGCCGCCAAGGGAACGCGCTTCAGGCTAGTCAGCTCAATAGCAGGCCGCGCGAGCGCGCCAAGGTCATCGCGGTGTCTTCAATCATGTCTTCCTGACCTCCGACCAGCCGTTGTCGTCCCAGCTCGACCAGGATCTCGCGCGCCGGAATGCCGTACTTGGCCTGGGCGCGCTTGGCGAACAGCAGGAAGGATGAGTACACGCCGGCGTAGCCCAGCGTGAGCGCATCGCGGTCGATGCGGATCGGCTGGTCCATGATGGGCACCACCAGGTCTTCGGCCACGTCGGCGATGCGGAACACGTCCACGCCGGTCTCGATGCCCATGCGCTCGCAGACCGCCACGAAGACTTCCATCGGCGTATTGCCGGCGCCGGCGCCCAGGCCGGCGGCTGCCGCGTCGATGCGGGTGGCGCCGCAGGCCACGGCCGCCAGCGAGTTGGCAATCCCCATGGCCAGGTTGTGGTGGCCGTGGAAGCCCAGCTCGGTTTCCGGCTTGAGCGCCTGGCGCACGGCCGTCAGCTTGGCGGTGACGTCGTGCGGCAGCATATGCCCCGCCGAATCGGTGATGTAGAGGCAGTTTGCGCCATAGGACTCCATCAGCAGCGCCTGTTCCACCAGCGTCGCTTCCGGCGCCATGTGCGCCATCATCAGGAAGCCCACGGTGTCCATGCCAAGCTTGCGCGCCATGCCGATATGCTGCTCGGAGACATCGGCCTCGGTGCAGTGGGTGGCCACGCGGATGGTGTGCACGCCCAGTTCGTGCGCCATGCGCAGGTGGTCGATGGTGCCGATGCCGGGCAGCAGCAGGGCGGAGACCTTGGCTTGCTTCAGTTCGCCCAGCACGGCTTGCAGGTATTCCTCGTCGCTATGCGCGGGAAAGCCGTAGTTGACCGAGGCGCCGCCCAGGCCGTCGCCATGGGTCACTTCGATCAGCGGCACGCCGGCGTCGTCCAGCCCGCGGGCGATCGTCTTCATCTGGTCGAGCGAGATCTGGTGACGCTTCGGGTGCATGCCGTCGCGCAGGGTCATGTCGTGCACGGTAATGCGTTGGTTCATATCGGGCTCCTTATGCGGTAGTGGCCACGGCGGGCAGCGCGCCACGCAGCATGGCGGCGCCGATGCGCTCGGCGGTGCGCGCGGCGGCGGCGGTCATGATGTCGAGATTGCCGGCGTACTTGGGCAGGTAGTCGCCCAGGCCCTCGACTTCCATGAAGATGGAGACGCGCTTGCCGTCGAAGACAGGGCCGTTCTTGAGCGTGTAGCCGGGCACGTATTGCCGCACCTCGGCAATCATGTCGTGGACCGACGCCGTGATCGCTTCCACGTCCGGCTCGTCCTCGGTCAGGCAGTGGATGGTGTCGCGCATGATGAGCGGAGGCTCGGCCGGGTTGATGACGATGATCGCCTTGCCCTGCCGCGCGCCGCCCACCTGTTCGATGGCGCCTGCGGTGGTGCGGGTGAACTCGTCGATATTCCGGCGCGTGCCGGGCCCGACCGAGCGCGAGGAAACGGTGGCGACGATCTCGCCATAGGCCACCGCCTGCACGCGCGACACGGCGTACACCACGGGAATGGTGGCCTGCCCGCCGCAGGTGACCATATTGACGTTCATCGCATTGCTGCCGAGATGTTCGTCCAGGTTGACCGGCGGCACGCAGAAGGGCCCGATGGCCGCCGGCGTGAGGTCGATCACGCGCACGCCGCGCGCGGTGAGCTGGTCGGAGTGCTGGCGGTGCACGTAGGCCGAGGTCGCATCGAATGCGATGCGGATGTCGTCTGCGGCCAAGTGCGGCAGCAGGCCGTCGAGGCCCCGGTCGGTTGTCTTCAGGCCCAGTTCRCGGGCCCGGGCGAGGCCATCCGAATTCGGGTCGACGCCAACCATCCAGACGGGTTCCAGGACGGTGCTGCGGCGCAGCTTGTAAAGCAGATCAGTGCCAATATTGCCGGGGCCGATCAGGGCGCACTTGATTTTTGCCATGGGGCTTCTTGCCTGGTTTGGGGTTGTGGGTGAGTTCAGACGAATTCGGTGCTGCACGTGCCGATCCCGTCGATGCGCAGTCGCAGGCGGTCTCCGGCAGCGACCGGAATCAGCGCCGCAAGGGAACCGGAAAGAATGGTCTCGCCGGCAAGCAGTGGAATGCCGAGTTCGCCGAGCGTGTTGGCCAGCCAGGCCACCGCTTCGGCGGGATGACCGAGGGCGGCGCTGCCCTGGCCYGTAGCAACAACGGCGCCGTTCTTTTCAAGCGCCATGGTGCAGGCGGCAAGGTCGAGGCCGGCCGGGCTCACGCGCTCCTCGCCAARCACGTAGACCCCACAAGAGGCGTTGTCGGCCACCGTGTCCTGAATACGGATGCGCCAGTCGGTGATGCGTGAGTCTACGATCTCGAAGCAAGCCGAGACCGCCTCGGTGGCAGCTAGCACATCTGCGCGGGTCACGCCGGGGCCGCGCAGGTCTCGTTTGAGGAAGAAGGCAATCTCGCCTTCGGCGCGTGGCTGGATCAGCGTGCTTGCGGCAATGGCCTTGCCGTCTGGGTATTCCATGCTGGCCAGCAGCATGCCGAAGTCGGGCTGGTGCACGTCCAGCATCTGCTGCACGGGCAAACTGGTGACGCCGATTTTCTTGCCGGTGACGCGGTCGCCTTGCGCCAGCCGCCGTGCAACGAAATGCTGCTGGATGTGATAGGCGTCGCGCACCGTGAGCGGGTGGCCACGTCCGCTCAGTGGGGCGACTGGTACGCGGGCGGTCAGGGCTCGATGAAGGTCATCGCCGAATGCGGCGATCAGTTCGGGATCCATGGTCAGACTCGATGTCAGGCGGGRCAATGCGATGAAATTCGCCCCCCTTGGCCGTAGCGGGAAGGGGGCGATGGAAGGCGTGCGGTCAGTGACCGGCACCTCGCGCCGCGTCGGGCGAGAAATAAGTCTCGTTGAATTCGGGGCTGTTGTTGAGTACCGGCATCGGCCCCTCGTTGGTCAGGCGGTCGGCGAGATACGCACCCGAAATCAAGTCATGATATGTCGTTGTGGTCGGGTAGAGGTTTCGTGCGTCATAGGMATAGACGGTTGCCGCCAGGTTGGCTCGCCACAGCTGGCCGCGCGCATCATAATTGTCCGCGGCGAGGGCGGTCCAGGTGTCCTCGTCCAGGTAAAGCACCCGCTTGGCGTACTGATGCCGGAAGCCCTCCTTGAGGGTGGCTTCCAGGATCCATACGCGATGCATTTCATAGCGCATATAGTCCGGGTTGAGGTGGCCTTTGCCCAGGATGTCCTGGTACTTGGCCGGGCTCATCAGCTTGTAGTTGTTGTACGGCACATAGATTTGCTTCTTGCCGACAATCTTCCAGTTGTAGCGTTCGCCCGAGCCGTTGAACAGGCGGTCGTCGTCGAGGGTGCGGATTCCGCCTGCGCCGTTGGGCTGATCGAAGCCAAATTCCGGGGCCTGCCGTACGCGCCGCGTACCGGGGTTGTACTGCCACGCGCGGCGGGTATCGGAGCCTTCCTTGTCATAGAATTCGTGGCCGACAGACAGCATGCCCCGGTCGCGCAGGGGCAGGTCGGTCGCCGTGCGGAAAAAGCCCCTGGTGTCGCTCTTGAGGTCGAAGTTGGCGCCATTTCGCGGCGAAAGGATCGAATAACGGACACGGCCCCAGGCGATGTTGCCGTCGCTGTATACGGCTGCCTGGTCGTAGGTGGCGGATTCGGTATTCATCGATGGGGAGTAGCGCAGGTTCCACATCAGTTCGAGGCCGCTCTTCGGGATCGGGAAGGGGACRATAGGGGGCGCGTCCTTCAATCCGTTACCGTCGGCCGTCATTTTGGTGCCGGGCGCGTAGGTGCGGATGTTCTTGTAGATCGTATCGTCGTAGCGGAAGTCACGATGGGTCGGATATACCGGCATCTTGAAGGTGTCCGGATACTTCTTGAACAGAGCCTTCTCGCCGTCGGTCAAGTGATCGGCGTACTTCGCCATGTTCTGCGCGGTGATCACCACGACCGGCTTTTCGCTGGCGTAAGGATCGGGGTAGCGCTCTCCCCGCTTCCACTGCACTCCGGGGGGGGCGCCCAGCCATTTCCCGCCCCAGGCGGGGATCTGCCCATCCTTGCTGGCGGCGCGCTCGGCGCCCATCGGGGTCAGGTTTCCATCGAGTTGCTTGAGTTCGTCCGGCGTTACCGCGGCGTACGAGGCTGCCGCCAGCAGCATGCTGCTGGCCAGCAATGTGCTGCGGATCCAAAGATTTCTATGCTGTCGTATCACGGTCTCACTCCTTTAGAGAAATCTGGCGTTGTGTGCGTTATCGCCGCCAGGTCAAAACGAATATTTCGCATTGAATGCCGCATAGCTGCGGTCGGCCAACGGTCGATTAACAATGTTCGCCGTGCTCAGGAACATCGCGTATGTCAGGTTCAGTTCGAGGTTGTTCAAATACTTGAAGGTCACGCCGACGCTCGCGCGGCGGTCACCATATCCGGTCAGCGAACCGAAGGCGCCGGCCACGGCCGACTTTCCGCTGAATTCATGCGCATACGTCAGCGGCACTGTCATGTCCCAGCCGTTAAAGATATTGAGATAGGAGAGCGACCACCCGAGCTGCAGGGCTGCCGAGTTCCTGGTGTTGGTGAGTGTGCTGAAGCCATTGACCGGCGTGACGCCAAGCACATGCAGGTAGGCGATTTCGCCCACCAGGCTCTGGGAGCTGGCGAGGAAGGTCGGTCCGATGGCGTAAATGGCCGACATCTGGCCCTGGACTGCCTGGCCGCGCGTTGCGGTGGCAGCGCCGTTGACATTCACCAGGATTGGCACGCCGTCCTTGTAGCTGACTTCGCCCGCCACGTTGGCGCCGAGAAATTGCGTCGAGAAGCTTGCCCCGGTCAGATTGATGCCACTGAAAAACTTCTGCTGGTACTGCAGGGTCGGAAACAGGGTTGTCACGACATTCGGATTCTTGTCGTGGTAGTGCAATTGGTACAAACCAAACTCGGCATCGAACACGCGAAAGCGAGTACCTACGCCCCATTGGCCGGAGTCTGGAGGGTTGATATCCGAACCGCGCGGGATCTGTCTGCCACCCGGGCCGATGATGAACTGGGCACCCGGTCCAACCACATCGGTGGTGCTGAAGTACGCGCCAGCGGGGTTGAGTTGGTTGGGCTTGTAGGTGAACTGGTAATAGCCAAGCAGGMTGAAGTTCGGATTCACCTCCCATTGCAATGAGGCTTGCGGCACCGGCAGCAGGATGTCCTTGACCTCGGCCCCCGGCACAAACGACTTGGTGGCGTCTGCCGGCCCCTGCGCGCCAGCGATGTTGGGGAAGAACAGGCTCTCGCCCCATGCCACWACCTGGTTGCCCAGCTTGACGTTCAAACGCGTGGTGTCGATGTTGAAGGCGCCATAGGCGTAGGCATCCAGCAACTGAGCCCGCTGGCCGTTGTAGTAGCGTGCGGAATCCGTAAACTCGTTGAAAGGGCCGGAATGGTTGACGGTGGCGGGTGCGTTGTTGGAATTGGAGGTGCGATAGGCCTGGTCGTAGAACACACTGCCGCGAAAGAACGCACCAAAGTCGCCGCGCTGGAGATTGGCCTCGCCAAGCACGGTGGCGCGGTTGGCGATCATGTCGCCGCGCTTGAAGTTGCGGTCGCCGTCGTCGCCATTGATGTTGGCCGGCGACAGCAGCGCGCCGCTTTGCCCGCCAGTGCGGAACGCGGCGCCGTAGGTGGCGGTAACGGAGTAGTTCAGCGACGTCTCGTTGCCGAGATCGATGGTGTTGCCGGCCCAGGCGGACGGCGTGATCGCCGCGGCGATGGCCGAAACGATGGCGGCTGGCCGTAGCCTGCGTGTGCGATGCGGTGAACCGGTTCTTGAAGTCTGCATTTGTCTCCTCCTATGGTTTTGGTGATGCGCGGTGATGCGTCGACTGGCATGTCCCGTGGCTTCTTCTTTGATGGGAAGCGTAATGAGCGAGGGAGGGCGCGGAATCGTCAGAACGGACTAGACGGTTTCCCCTAGGGCCGCGCGGTCCAGCGCGTGCACGATCAGCTAGTCCGAACGGAGGATGAGGCGCGGCGGCATGCGCGATAGCGTCGGGCATCGCCCTGCGCGGTGAGATCGCGGCGCGGGAATCACTGGGGAGGAATGCGATGCGCAGTGCAAAGGAATCCATCGTTGCGGTAGTGACGGGCGGCTCGCGTGGCGCGGGCAAGGGCATCGCGCTGGCGTTGGCGCAAGCCGGCGCGACGGTGTACGTCACCGGGCGCACCGAGCGCAGCGGCGAGGCGCCGTTGCCCGGCACCATCCACGAGACCGCGCGCGAGATCGATGCGCGCGGCGGCAAAGGCACCGCGGTGGCCTGTGACCATCGCGACGATGCGCAGGTACGCAGGCTGTTCGAGCAGGTGGGCGACGAAGCGGGCCGGCTGGACATCCTGGTAAACAACGCTACCTTCCTGCACKACGAACTGATCGAGCCGGGCAGCTTCTGGGAGAAGCCGCTGGCCCTGGTGGACATCCTCGACGTGGGCCTGCGCTCGGCCTATGTGGCGAGCTGGCATGCGGCGCCCTTGATGGTGGCTGGCGCGCGCGGATTGATGGCGTTTACGTCGTCCTTCGGCGCAAGCTGCTATATGCACGGCCMGGCCTACGGCGCGCAGAAGTCCGGCGTGGACAAGTTCGCCAAGGACATGGCGGTGGACCTGCGGCCGTACGGCGTGGCCGCGGTATCGGTCTGGATGGGCCCGCTGCGCACCGAGCGCACCATGCGGGTCTGGGAGCGCGAGCCCGACAAATACGCCGCTTTTGCGCCGAGCGCGGAGAGCCCCGAGTTCACCGGCAAGGTCATACTCGCCTTGCATGGCGACGCCGCCGTCATGGAGAAATCCGGCCAGGTGCTGATCAGCGCCGAGGTCGCGCAGGAGTACGGCATACGCGATATCGACGGCAAGGCGCCCGTGTCCTACCGCTCGGTGCTGGGCGGGCCGGTGCAGGCGCATCCCGCCAAGGTCGAGTAGGGTCGGGCAGGCGTGCGCTGGGCGGGTCAGCCGGCCTGGTGGACTGCCGCGTCGAGGAAGGCCGGACGCTCGCCGCCGCCGTCGATGACCAGGTTGGCGCCCGAGACGTATGCAGCATGCGGCGAGGCCAGGAACAGGCAGGCGTCAGCGATGTCGCGCGGGGCGGCAAGGCGGCCGAGCGGCACGGTATCGGCCACCCGCTGGAGCGTGGCCGCATCGCCGTAGTGTTGCTGCTGCGCGGCTTCGGTCAGCACCAGGCCTGGACTCACGGCCGTGACCCGCACGCGCGGGGCCCATTCCACCGCTAGCGAGCGGACTGCGTTCAGGATACCCGCTTTGGCTGCGCCGTAGGCGGCGGTGCCGGGGGAGGGCCGCAGCGCGCTGACGCTGCCGATGAAGATCTGCGTGYCGCCACTGGCCTGGGTTTGCATGCGCGCGTTGGCGCGCTGCGCCAGCTGCAGCGGCGCCACCAGGTTCAGGCGGATGATCGACTCCAGCAGGCGCGGCGAGGCATCCGCAGCGAGCGCGAAGGGCGCGCCGCCGGCATTGTGGATCACGATATCGAGCGAGCCGGCACTGTCTACGATCCGGGACAGCATGGCCTCCACCTGCTCGGCGTCGCGGATGTCGGCCGTGATGAACTCCGCCTCACGCGGCTGCTTCTCGTCAGTCTCCGGTGGCGTGCGCCCGCAGGTGAACACGTGGGCACCTGCTGCCAGGAAGCGCTCGGCAATGGCGCGGCCAATGCCGCGCGCGCCACCTGTCACCAACACCGTCTTGCCGCTGAAGTCGAATCCCGTCATCTCTGTTTTCCCTTGGTCCCGTTGCCTTGCTGGTCAGTGCGATCTTAGGGAAATCCACGGGCCGCTTCGTAGTCTGAAAGGACGATGCCTGCCACGTTGCGCATGCGCATGATTGACCGGGTTCGTCATGACTACAGGGGAGACACCGACATGTCCAGTACGTCGCCTGCCGCATTTCCAGCCGRCCAAACCATCGCCACGCCAGACGGCCTGCGCCTGCACTACCTCGATGCCGGCGCCGGCGAACCCGTGGTGTTCATCCATGGCAGTGGCCCAGGCGCCAGCGGGCACAGCAACTTCAAGCACAACGCACCGGCTTTTGCCGCGGCGGGCTTTCGCACCGTGGTGGTCGACCTGCCGGGATACGGCCAGTCATCGAAGCCGGCGGATGTGGAGTACACGCTGGACTTCTTCGTCGCCGCGCTGCGCGCGCAATTGCTGGCACTGGAACTGCCGCGCTGCGTGCTCGTGGGCAACTCGCTGGGCGGCGCCATTGCGCTGAAATACGCGCTGGACTACCCGGAGCATGTCAGCCGCCTGGTGATGATGGCGCCAGGTGGCGTAGAGGACCGGGAAACCTATTTCCGCATGGAAGGCATCGAGAAGATGGTGTCGCTGTTCACCGGCGGGCAGATGAACCATGACACCATGCGCGAACTGCTGAAGCTGCTGGTGCATGACGCCACGCTGGTCACCGATGCGCTGGTGGACGAGCGCATGGCCGTGTGCAAGGAGCAGCCGCGCGAGGTGCTGGCCACCATGAAGGTGCCCAACCTGACCGAACGCCTGGGCGAGATCGCGTGCCCGGTGCTCGGCTTCTGGGGCACGGAAGACCGCTTCAACCCGGCCGGCGGCGCCCTCAAGTTCCTGCAGGGTTGCCGCGATGCGCGCTTCGTGCTGATCAATCGCTGCGGCCACTGGGTGATGGTCGAGCACAGCGATTACTTCAACCGCGAATGCCTAGGCTTCCTCGCGGATACGGCCGAGGCCGCCGTTTAGCCTGGCCGTCCGGCCGGCGTGCCGGCAGCGCAAGGTAGATAAACGCAGGAGATAGCATGGAAGACCCGTTCAACCTGTTCCAGCGAGGAATGGAATGACCATCGACATGACCATGGCCGCGAACAAGAGCGCCGGCATGAAGGCTACCTTGCTCGATTACGTGTCCGCTTTCAATGCGGCGGACGCCGGGCGCGTGGCGGCGCYGTTTGCCGACGACGCGACCGTCGAGGACCCCGTTGGCGGCCCGGTGATAGCCGGGCGGGAGCGTATCGTCGCCTTCTACCGGCACGTGACGTCGCTCGGCGCGCGCCTGGAAGTGGTGGCGGCGCCCCGGGGTTCGCACGGCAATGCCGCAGCCTTGTGTTTCGCCGTGTATGTGCGGATGCAGGGGCAGCCGGTACGCATCGACGTGACCGATGTGATGACCTTCGATGCCGACGGGCGCATTACCGGCATGCGCGCCTTCTGGGGGCCGGATGACGTGCATCCGCAGTAAGGCGCGTGCCGTGCGGGCATGGTAAGACGTTGCCCGCGTGATGCGGCCGCTACGCGCGAGCGCATCCTTGCGAGCGCGGAGCTGCTGTTCGAGCGCCAGGGCGTGCAATGCGTCACGCTGGAGCAGGTAGCGAGCGCCATCGCCATGACACGCGGCGCGATCTACGGACACTTCCGTAGCCGCGCCGAGTTGCTGGCCGCCGTCATGGCGCGGGCGGAGGCGCATCTGGCCAGCCGGCTCGCAGCCTTCGCCGGTAGCGGCGGGGGCCTGGCCCGCCCGGATCTGGAGCGCGCGCTGGCGACGATGTTGCAGGATGAGGCTGTGCTGCGCTATGCGGGTATCGTCCTCGGCTTGCTGCACCACGCTTGCACGCCCGAGTGCGAGCTTTGCCACCTCACGGTCCGCATCCGTGCCCGCGGCAGGACGTTGTGCGATGGCCTTGGCAGGGTGCTGGGCGAGCAGGGCAAGGGCGCGCTGCTGGCGGCGCATCTATGGGGCCTGCTGAGCGCCTGTTCGCTGCGGCTGGCGCCGGTGGACCTGGTCGGGTGCGTCGGGCCGCTGCTGCGACTCTATGGTGACTAGCTGGCGCCTGCCTTGGCGCTTCACCGGCTTCCCGGCGCGTGCACGGGCATACGGGATCGCCCCTAGTCTGCTTGGACGAGGACGTTTTTCATTCCATTGGCTACCTTTGAGTCATTAGACCGTGCCGGCGCAGCGATGCAGGAGCATGGCAGAGGGAAAAGATACAAGCCAGGAGGAGACTGTCGTGAAAGCCGGAAATCGCATCACATGCTTGTTGGGCGCCGGCGCAGTGCTGGCGGTAGGTTTTGCCGCCGGTCTGATCACGGCGTCGCCACCCGCCAGGGAGGACGGCGCGAACGAACGCGCATCGGCTGCCACGACGGATGTCCGGCTGGCGGTGGATGCCGCGTCGACTGACTGCGACGATGCCTGCTGGCAGCGCCGGGGCGTCGAGGCCGTGATGTCGCTGAGTAATCGCCCACCGCAGTAGCCACCCGGTCCTGCCAGGGATCAAGCCGCTTCCGCCACCCGTATCTCCGCCAGCAGCTTCTTCAACTCCGGCACGCAAGAGCCGCAGTTGCCGCCCGCCTTCACGCAGGCGGTGACTTCGGCCGGCGTCTTCAGATCATGCTTGCGCACCGCGTCGCAGATGGTGTTGCGCCCCACGCCAAAGCAGGAGCACACGGTGGGGCCGGCGTCGGCGCCCTTTTCCATCGGCTGGCCTAGCAGCAGGCCGACGCGATCGGCGTCTTCCAGGCGGTCCTTGGCGAACAGCGTGGACAGCCACGCGCGCGAGGGCAGTTCGGGGCGCGTGCACACATAGATGCAGGCCTGGAGGCGGTCGTCGACCACGTGGCCGGCGTGGTAGATGCCGGCGGTGCGGTCTTCATACTCGATCCAGTCCGCATTGGGGTCGTCGATGCCGAGCAACTGGCGGGCCCACGCGGCGCGCTCGGCGATATTCTCGCGGCCGGCGAACTCGTAGCGCTGGAACTGGCGGCCCTGGACGCGCGTCCAGTAGGTCAGCTCGTCCGCCTGGAGGTCCTCGCGGCTCAACACGAAGCCATGCCACGACACGCGGAACTCCTCCACGCGCACCGGCGTGTGCTTGAACTCGGGCTCGCCGGAGACCGGGTCCACCACCGGGTTGACCAGCGCACCCACGCGCGCATCGGAGCTGAACTGGCTGTTCCAGTGGATCGGCACGAATACGCTGCCGCGCGGGATGCCACCGCTGTGCTGCACCCGTGCCACCATGGCGCCCCAGCGCGTGGTCACGCGAGCCAGCTTGCCTTCGCTGACACCGGATAGCAGGGCGTCCTGCGGGTGCATGTCGACGAAGGGCTCGGCGATGTGGTCGGCCAGCTTGGGCGATTTGCCGGTGCGGGTCATGGTGTGCCACTGGTCGCGTACGCGCCCGGTGTTGAGCACCAGCGGGAACTCGTCGTCGGGGGCGTGGAACGGCGCGCGCGGCGCGGTGGCGATAAAGCGGGCGCGGCCATCGGGGTGGGCGAAACGGCCGTCGGCAAACAGGCGGGCAGTGCCGCCGGACGCGTTGGCGAAGCCCCCGGGGAGCATGGCCATCACCGGCCATTGCACCGGTGAGAGCGCGTCGAATTGCTTCTGGCTCATGCCTGCCAGCCCGGCGAGGTCGAACATGCGTGGCGCGTGGGCCTGATCGCTGCTGCCCGCGTTGCGGTACGTGCTCAGCCGCGCGTGCTCGTCGAAGATCTCGTGCGGTCCGGCAAAGCGGAATCCATCAAAGCCCATGCGCGTGGCGACGTCGCACAGGATCCGCCAGTCGGCGCGGGCCTCGCCGGGCGCGGGCAGGAAGGCGCGCTGGCGCGAGATGCGGCGCTCGGAACTGGTGACGGTGCCGTCCTTCTCGCCCCAGCCAAGCGCGGGCAGCAGGACGTGCGCGGCGTCGTTGGTGTCGGTGCGCAGCATGATGTCGGAACTGACCACCAGCTCGCACTTGGCCAGCGCGCGGCGGGCCTGGTCGGCATCCGGCAGGCTGACCACCGGGTTGGTGGCGATCACCCACACCGCCTTGACCCGGCCTTGCTCGATGGCCTCGAACAGTTCCACCGCCTTCAGGCCCGGCTTGTCCGCGATGGCGGGCGAGCCCCAGAACGATTGCACGATTTCCCGGTGCAGCGGATCGGCCAGCTCCATATGGGCCGCCAGCATATTGGCCAGCCCACCGACCTCGCGCCCGCCCATGGCGTTGGGCTGGCCGGTCAGCGAGAAGGGGCCCATGCCGGGCTGGCCCACGCGGCCGGTGGCCAGGTGGCAGTTGATGATGCTGTTGACCTTGTCGGTGCCAGCCGACGACTGGTTCACGCCTTGCGAGAAGCCGGTCACCACCTTGCGCGTGGCGGCGAACAATGCATAGAAGCCGCGCAGGGCTTCAGGGTCGAGCTTGCATGCCTTGGCTACCTTGGCGATGTCGGCGCAGTCCGGGCCGGCTGCCGCCAGCGCGGCGTCCAGGCCGCTGGTGTGGGCGTCGACGAATGACTGGTCCACCGCACCGTGCTGTGCCAGGTAGTGCAGCAAGCCGTTGAAGAGCCACACATCGGTGCCGGGCTTGACCGGCAGGTGCAGGTCGGCCAGCTCGCAGGTGGCGGTGCGGCGCGGGTCGATCACCACCAGCTTCATTTCCGGCCGGGCTTCCTTGGCTTTCAACAGCCGCTGGAACAGGATCGGGTGGCACCACGCGGTGTTGGAGCCGACCAGCACCACCAGGTCCGCCAGTTCCAGGTCTTCGTAGTTGCCGGGCACCAGGTCCTCGCCAAAGGCGCGCTTGTGCCCGGCCACCGCCGACGACATGCACAGCCGCGAGTTGGTGTCGATATTGGYGCTGCCGATAAAGCCCTTCATCAGCTTGTTGGCAACGTAGTAGTCCTCGGTCAACAACTGGCCGGAGACGTAGAGCGCCACGGCATCGGGGCCGTGCTCCGCGATGATGTCCTTGAAGCCCTGGGCGACCTTGTCCAGCGCGTGGTCCCAGGACACTGGCTGCAAGGCGCCGTCGGCACCGCGTACCTGCGGGTGCAGCAGGCGGCCTTCCAGGCCGACGGTTTCCGCCAGCGCCGAGCCTTTCACGCACAGGCGGCCCTGGTTGGAGCCGTGGCTGGCGTCGCCGGCCACCTCCACGCTGCCGTTGGCATGGCGGGTGGCGCGCACGCCGCAGCCCACGCCGCAATACGGGCAGGTGGTATCGGTGACGGTGACTGAGGCGTCGGCGGACAGCAGGGTGGGCGAACCGGTGGAGAGGATGACGGGGATATCGGACAGGTTCACGTTTGCGCTCGCTGCTGGCGGTCAATCGGGGATTAGGTCGTTCAAGCGTTCRGGCGTTCACGCGTTCAGGCTGCCATGGCCTCGCACTGTGCCTTGCCGAACAGCAGCCGCTGGCGCATGGCGCCTACCGGGGCGCCGCTCTGGATCAGGTCGAAGTACCAGGGGCCGTCCTGCACGTCGCCGTACAGCACCGCCCCGACCAGCCGACCGCCTTGCAGCACCAGCCGCTTGTACATGCCGCGGCGCGGATCGCGCATGACGAGATCCTCGCTGCCTTCGCCGCCGATGAAGTCGCCGGCGGAGTAAAGATCCACGCCAGTCACTTTGAGCTTGGTGGCGGTGGCCTGCTGCACATAGCGACGATGCCCGGCGCCGGCCAGGTGCGCGGCGGCCACGCGCGCCTGTTCCCAGATCGGCGCGACCAGCCCGAAGGTGGCTTGGCGGTGCTGCACGCATTCGCCTACGGCATACACGCGCGGATCGTAGCTCTGCAAGGTGTCGTCCACCACGATGGCGCGCTCGCAGCGCAGCCCGGCCTGCTGGGCCAGTTCGATATTGGGGCGCACGCCGGCGGTCATTACCACGAGGTCGGCGCGGATCTGGGTACCGTCTTTAAAGCATACGCCGGTGACGCGGTCTTCCCCAAGGATGCCGCTGGTATTGGCGTTCAGCAAAAAACGCAGTCCCTTGCGCTCCAGCGCCTGCTTGAGCAGCGCGGCGGCGGGCTTGTCGAGCTGGCGCTCCATCAGGCTGTCGGCCACGTGCACGACGCTGACCTCCATGCCCTGGCGCATCAGGCCGTTGGCGGCTTCCAGGCCGAGCAGGCCGCCGCCGATCACCACGGCGTGGCGATGGTTGCGGGCCGCCGCCAGCATGGTTTCCACGTCCTGGATGTCGCGAAAGGCGATGACGCCATCGAGCTGGTGGCCCGGCACGGGGATGATGAACGGCTTGGAGCCGGTCGCCAGCAGCAGGCGGTCATAGCCCACCTCGCGCCCGGATTGCGAGCGCACCAGCCGGCGGCGGCGGTCGATCGCCACCACCGGATCGCCGGCCAGCAGTTCGATGCCGTTCTGATCGTACCAGTCGCGGGTGTTGAGCATGATGTCCGCAACCGTCTTCTCGCCCGCCAGCACCGGCGAGAGCAGGATGCGGTTGTAGTTGCCGTGCGGCTCGGCGCCGAACACGGTGATGTCATAGAGGTCGGGCGCGAGCTTCAGCAGTTCCTCGACCGTGCGCATGCCGGCCATGCCGTTGCCGACCACTACCAGGCGGGGTTTGGGGGGCGTGGTCATGCGGCCACCCAGACTTTGCCGTCATAGACGCGGGCCGGATACGCCGCGATCGAGTGCTCGGGCGCTTCCAGGCATTCGCCGGTCTGCAGATCGAAGTGATGCTTGTAGATCGGCGACGCCACCACGATGCGTTCGCCCAGGCTGCCGACCAGGCCGCGCGACAGCACGGCGGCGTTGGAGTTGGGATCGTAGTTGGAGATGGCGAACACCTGGTCGCCATTGCCGCCCTGATCGTCGCTGTAGCCGGCGCCCACCCGGAACACGGCGATCTGTGCCTTGTCCACCAGTGCGCACACACCGGTATTGGGCACGATGTCGCGCAGGCTGCAAACGGCGGTCCAGGCTTCGGTTTGGTGGGTGGGGCTCATGATGTTCTCCTTGGGCGTTGGCGCGGGATGATGGGTCGGGGCGGTTCAGGCTGCCTTGACGATCACGGGGATCTGCTCAAGCCGGGATTTATGCAAGTTCCGTTCCTCCGGCGTGGCCGGGCGGATCTGGCCGCGCTCCTCCATGAAGACCAGGTTGTCGTCGCGCAGGTCGCTGTTGACGAAGTGGCGGAAGCGCTTGCGGGTTTCCGGGTTGGTCACGGCGGCCTTCCATTCGTCTTCGTAGGTGTCCACCACGTGCTGCATCTGCGCTTCCAGTTCGGCGCCGACGCCCAGGCTGTCTTCCAGCACCACGGCCTTGAGGTAGTCCAGCCCGCCTTCCATGTTGTCGCGCCAGACGCTGGTGCGTTGCAGGCGGTCCGCGGTGCGCACATAGAACATCAGGAAGCGGTCCACGTAGCGCAGCAGCGTTTCGCGGTCCAGGTCGCTGGCCAGCAGTTCGGCGTGGCGGGGCTTCATGCCGCCGTTGCCGCACACGTACAGGTTCCAGCCGCGTTCGGTGGCGATGATGCCCACGTCCTTGCCCYGTGCTTCCGCGCATTCGCGGGTGCAGCCGGAGACGCCAAACTTGATCTTGTGCGGCGCGCGCAGGCCCTTGTAGCGGTTTTCGATCTCGATGGCCAGGCCAACCGAGTCGTCCACGCCGTAGCGGCACCACGTGGAACCTACGCAGGACTTCACGGTGCGCAGGGACTTGCCATAGGCATGGCCCGATTCGAAACCGGCCGCGATCAGTTCTTCCCAGATCATCGGCAACTCTTCCACGCGCGCGCCGAACATGTCGACCCGCGCCCCGCCGGTGATCTTGGTGTACAGGCCATACTTCTTGGCCACCTGGCCCACGGCGATCAGGCCGTCGGGGGTGACTTCGCCGCCCGGCATGCGGGGCACGACCGAGTAGGTGCCGTCCTTCTGGATGTTGCCCAGGAAGTAGTCGTTCGAGTCCTGCAGGCTGGCGTGCTCTTTCTTGAGCACGAACTCATTCCAGCACGAGGCCAGGATGCTCGCCACGGTGGGCTTGCAGACGTCGCAGCCCAGGCCCTTGCCGTGCGCTGCCAGCAGTGCGTCGAAGGTCTTGAAGCCGCCCACGCGCACCAGGTGGTAAAGCTCCTGGCGGGAGTAGGCAAAGTGCTCGCACAGGTGGTTGTTCACCGCCAGGCCTTGCTTCTTCATCTCGGCCTTCATGACCTGCGTGACCAGCGGCACGCAGCCGCCGCAGGTGCTGCCGGCCTTGGTGCAGCTCTTCATCGCACCGATGGTGGTGGTGCCGTTGCAGACGGCGGCGCAGATATCGCCCTTGGTCACGTTGTTGCAGGAGCAGATCTGCGCGGCATCGGGCAACGCGTCGGCGCCCAGCCCCGGCTTGGCCTGGCCGTCGGAGGACGGCAAGATCAGGAATTCCGGCGACTCGGGCAGCTCGATCTTGTTGAGCATCATCTGCAGCAGGGTGCCGTATTCCTCGGCATCGCCTACCAGCACGCCGCCCAGCAGGTACTTGCCGCACTCGGACACCACCAGCTTCTTGTAGACCTGCTTGCGCTCGTCGGTGAACTGGAACGAGCGGCTGCCGGGCGCATTGCCGTGCGGGTCGCCCAGGCTGGCCACGTCCACGCCCATCAGCTTGAGCTTGGTGCTCATGTCGGCGCCGGCGAACTCGGCCTGGTGGCCGAGCAGGTGCTTGGCGGCCACGCGGGCCATTTCATAGCCCGGAGCGACCAGGCCGTAGATCTTGCCGTCCCACAGCGCGCATTCGCCGATGGCGTACACGTCGGGGTCGGAGCTCAGGCACTGGTTGTCCACCGTGATGCCGCCGCGCTCGCCAATGGCCAGGCCGCTGGCGCGGGCCAGTTCGTCGCGCGGGCGGATGCCGGCCGAGAACACGATCATGTCGGTGTCCAGATGGCTGCCATCGGCAAAGTTCATGCGATGGGTGCCGTCTTCGCCGTCGACGATCTCAACGGTGTTCTTGCGGGTATGCGCGGTGACGCCAAGCGCTTCGATCTTCCGGCGCAGCATGGCGCCGCCGCCGTCGTCCACCTGCACCGCCATCAGGCGGGGGGCAAATTCCACCACATGGGTTTGCAGGCCCATGTCGCGCAGCGCCTTGGCACATTCCAGGCCCAGCAGGCCGCCGCCGATCACCACGCCGGTCTTGGAGCGGGCGCCGCATTCCTGCATGGCTTCCAGGTCTTCGATGGTACGGTAGACAAAGCAATCCTTGCGGTCCTTGCCGGGCAGCGGCGGCACGAAGGGGTAGGAGCCGGTGGCCATGATCAGCTTGTCGTAGGACAGCGTCTCGCCGGTGGAAACCGTCACCGTCTTGGCCGCGCGGTCGATGCCGGTGGCGCGCGCGTTCAGGCGCAGCAGCATGTTGCTGCGCTCGAAGAAGCCGGTTTCGACCAGCGAGAGATCCTCGGCGGACTTGCCAGCGAAGAACTCGGACAGGTGCACGCGATCGTAGGCCGGACGCGGCTCCTCGCACAGCACCGTGACTTCGAGATCTTGCGAACCGGCCTCGGCCAGGCATTCCAGGAATTTGTGGCCGACCATGCCGTGGCCGATGATGATCAGTTTCATGATGGTTTCCTTGTTCTGTGGGGCCGCTGGTGCGTGTGCTTTGGTGGCGTCGTTGCGTCGGGCGGGCTCAGGAGCCCGAGCCGGCCAGCGCGTTGTCGAACAGCGCCTGCTCGCTGGCCTTATGCTCGGCCGAGAAACGCACGGCGATGGCGCACAAGGCGGAGACGATGGCCGCCGCGCCCAGCACGGTCAGCGTTTGCTGCAGGTTGCCGCCCAGGCCCTTCATCAGGAAGCCCGCCGCCACGGCGCCCACATTGCCGCCGGCGCCGATGATGCCGGCCACGCCGCCCAGCGCCTTGCGGTCGATAAAGGGCACCAGCGCATAGGTGGCGCCGCAGGCCATATGGGTGAACAGGCCGAAGCCCAGCATGGCGGCCACCGCAGCCACGACGCTATGCGCCTGGGCGAACCACAACAGGCCCAGGCCTTCACCCAGGATCAGCACGAACAGCAGCATGGAACGCGCATCCAGGCCACGGCGCAGCGCAGCCTTGTCCGACAGCCAGCCGCCCAGGGCACGGGCGAACAGGGCGAGCAGGCCAAAGCTGGCGGCGGCCAGGCCGGCGCTGCCCAGCGACAGGCCGAAGCGATCCACGTAATAGGTAGCAGCCACGTTGTGGATGAAGATCTCCACGCCGAAGCAGGCGCCGTAGGTGATAAACAGCATCCACACGCGGTAGTTGCCGGCAGCGGCGACAAAGCTGGCCCAGMCGCCTTTCTTGCCGCTGTCGATGGCGATGCCGCGCGCGCGCAGATCCTTGAAGTCGCCTTGCGGGCAGTCCTGCGTATAGCGCCAGTACAGCACTGCCATGATCAGCATCAGCACGCCCGGCACCAGCAGCGCCAGGCGCCAGCCCATGGTGTGACTCACGCCCAGCATCAGCACGCCACCCAGCAGCAGCGGCATCAGCGCTTGCGCCGCGCCACCGCCGGCATTGCCCCAGCCGGCGGCTGCCGCGTTGGCGGTGCCCACCACGTTGGGCGCGAACATCACCGAGGTGTGGTATTGCGTGATCACGAAGCTCGCGCCAACCGCGCCAATCAACAGGCGGAAGAACAGGAAGGCTTCGTAGCTCTGCGCCATCGCCACGCCCAGCACGGGGATCGCACCCAGCGCGAGCAAGCCGGTGTAGGCGCGGCGCGGACCAAAGCGGTCGCACAGCGGGCCGATGGCCAGCCGCACGAGAATGGTCACCGCCACTGCCGCGATATTGATATTGGCGATCTGGTCGGGAGTCAGGCCGAATTCACCCTTGAGCACCGGCATCAACGGCGCGCAAGCGAACCACGCGAAGAAGCACACGAAGAAGGCCATCCACGTCAGGTGGAAGGCGCGCATCTGCGGGGTGCGCAGGCTTAGCAGTTCGATGCGGGTGGCTTTGCCGGTCATCATGGCTCCATAAAAACAAATGGCGTCCCGCAATCCGGTCGTGAAGACCAGATCAGGGGACGCCGTTGTCCTGGTGGCAGCGGTGAAGACCGCTACCACCCTGTGTGAGGTGAGCGGGCCGCCGTTGGTCCGCTCGCGTCTTATTACGCAAGCGGTGTGCCAGGGCTGTTTGTGATGGATGGCGGGGTTTTTGCGCTGCGCAGGCGCGTCAGGCCGGGAGGCGATGCGCCGAGGTGGGGCGGGGTGGCACGGTCATGGTGCAGTGCAATGGATCGGGGCGGTGCGCGTGGTGGTGCAGGCAGCGGCTGGTTTTAGGCGGACCGAGTCAGATCGAGGCCGAATCCGAATGACACACCGCCTCCACGCGATTGCCCGCCGGATCGACGAGGAACGCTGCGTAGTATCCGGCATGGTAGGCAGGCCGCAGGCCGGGATCCCCATCCGACGATCCCCCGGCGTCGAGGCCCGCGGCGAAGAACGCGTCCACCTGTTTGCGGGACGACGCCTTGAAGCACCAATGCCGCTTGTTTGCTTCGATCCTGCTCGGGTCGAGATAGACCGCCAGGCACGTGGACATCGTATCGCTGGACGTGCAGCGCTCGCCATAGCCAAGCGCATCGGGGCGGTCATAGACCTTCGTTGCGCCCAAGGTCTGCATGATCGCGTCATAGAAGGGGCGCGCTGCGTCGAGGTTGGGCACGCCGATTGAAACATGATCGAGAAGTCGCATTGGGTTTGGCTCTAGCTGGTTCCTGGGCTGTTGTTCTTGCGCGGGGCATGKGTTAAAGCGTCGAACGTCGAACGTTGAAGATGTCTCACAACACGCTTGCTATGTAAACTAGGCGATTGCGCATCAGCATCAAATTCAAGAGCGACGAATTACCCCATGGAAAACATCCCCCCAAACGTCCTGATCCACGTCTACGCCGGAGAAGACGACGCGGAGCCAATGTTCGAGGAACTGCCCGCCCGCAAGATCGATGAAGACACCTATGAGCTACTCGCCTCGCCCGGTCTCGCCCTGAATCTGGCAAGAGGCGACATCGTCTCTATCAAGAACAGAAACGCGCATGCCGAAGTCCTGTCGAGGGGTGGCAATTTCTGCATTCAGATCTACGAGGATGAAGATATCCCACAGGCATGCCTGGCACGGCTGGAGAAGCAAGTGCAAGCCGAACTGGGCGGTTCCCTGGATGGGATCAACGGCGGAAACCTGTCGTTGACCATCCCATCCAACAACGGGATGGACCGGATCCGCGAGGTCTTTGATAGGTTTCGCGAGCAGACCGGGATTCAGTGGTACTACGCGAACATCTACCGGAATCTGGACGATCCCGATGACGAAACACTGCTGGACTGGTGGCTGAAGGATTGACGACTGATCGCCGGGATGCATGACCAAGCTGCTTTGGGTCGCCTGCCACCCAGGCTCACGCCTGCGTGGCAGGCGCTTGCGGGGATTCGCCTTCGGCCGCCGGCGCTGGCCGCTGGCTCGCGTGGTAAATCTCGATATCGTTGGGCCGCACTAACTGATCCGCATCATCCACCAGCGCCGCGCGCACGCGGCGCCCCTCCGGTGCGGTAAGCAGCGTCACCGGCCCTTGGCCGCTGGCGGCCAGGTGGCGATCACCCCATTGCATCAGGCCGATGATCACCGGCAGCAACTCCACCGCGGCGCGCGTCGGCCGGTACTCGAACCGTTCCCGCTCGCCCGGCTCCCGATAGCTCACCTTGCGCAGGATGCCTGCCTCGGTCAGTGTCTTGAGCCTGGCCGACAGCACGGCGGGGGAGCACTGCAGGCGCTCCAGGAACTCGTCGAAGCGCCTGATGCCGTGGAAAACGTCGCGCAGGATCAGGATTGTCCACTTCTCTCCGATCAGCGAGAGGGTCGCGGCAATCGAGCAGTTGCGGAGTTCTTGGGCGGTGAGATCCATCCATTGAGCATAGCAGGCTAACTTCATTTGCAAAAGTCAGGGTATTGCCTATACTCCTGACTATGAAATATGAAGTCAGGAGCCGGACATGCAACCCTCGAATCCCCCAAGTCTCTCGGGCCAATCCCGCCTGACCGGCGGCGGCTGGCATGCCGGCTGCCCGGAATGTGCCGAGACCTGGAAGTTGAGCGGTGGCGAGCGCGTGGTGGTGCGCGCTGTTCGTGCCGCCGATGCCGAGAGAGAGCGGGCTTTCGTCCAGGCCCTGTCGCGCGAGAGCCGCTATTACCGCTTCCTGACCGGCGGACGCGTGTCCGACGAGGTGATCGACCTGTTCATCGAGAGCAACGCCGGCCTGGCGCTGGTGGTCACGGCGGAAGTGCAGGGACTGCCGATGATCGTCGCCAACGGCAACTACGTGGTGACGCGTGGCGAAGAGGGCGACGTTGGGGAGTTCGCCGTGGCGGTGGCCGACGACTGGCAAGGCAAGGGTATCGGCCGCCGGCTGATCCAGCGCCTGCGCGACGCGGCGCTGGGCGCCGGCCTGCATCTGCTGCGCGGGGATGTGCTGAGCGAGAACCGCCGCATGCTGGCGCTGATGCGGGAGTTCGGTTTCTCCACCCGGCGCACTCCGGAAGACAGCCTGCTGTATGAGGTGAAACTGGTGCTGGGCGAGTTGGCCGGCAACAGCGCGCCGCAGGGCGTCGCGCGGCTCCCGGCGGCCTAAGCCTCTGCGCTTGCGCGCTTGCGCGATCCGGCCGTCACGGTGCATCCCACCGACGCCGTGATGATGCTGGCAATCGCCAGCCATTGCTGTGTATTCAGCGTCTCGTGCAGGAAGGCGAGCCCTGCCAGCGCGCCCATGGCGGGTTCCATGCTGAGCAGGATGCCGAAGGTGCGGCGCGGCAGCCGCTTGAGCGCCACCATTTCCAGCGAATAGGGAATGGCGCTGGAGAGCAGGCCAACCGCCAGCCCTGCTACCAGCAGCGACGGGCTGAACATGGCCGCGCCGGCATGCGCCAGCCCGAAAGGCAGCACGACCAGCGATGCCATGGTCAGCCCGAGCGAGGTGGCTTGCCCGCCGTGCGCGTTGCCTGCCATCTGCCCGAAGATGATGTATAGCGCCCAGCCCACGCCAGCCGCCAGCGCGTAGCCGATGCCCACGGGATCGAGCGTGGCAACGTTCTCCCCAAGCGGCAACAGCAACAGCAAGCCTGCCACCGCAAAGGCAATCYAGAGAAAGTCGATGGCCCGCCGCGACGACGACACGGCTACTGCCAGCGGCCCGGTGAACTCGATGGCAATCGCCAGCCCGAGCGGGACGGTGCGCAGCGACATATAGAACAGCAGGTTGGTGGCACCCAGCGCCGCGCCGTACAGCGCGATCACGCGGGCGTTGGCCAGGCTGAGCGGCATCCGCCAGGGCCGCCACACGCATAGCAGGATCAACGCCGAGAAGCTCACCCGCAGCGCCGTGGTGCCTTGGGCGCCAACCTCGGCAAACAGGCTCTTGGCAAACGATGTTCCGACGCAGAGCGAGGCCATCGATCCGATCAATGCCAGCACGGCGATCAGGGTGGCGCTTTGTTTCAGGCGATTCAGCGGCAATTGCGACTCTCAGGCGTTTCTGCGAGCCCGAATCTTGAACGATCCTGGCGTGGCTGGCTAGGCCGCGATGTGCTGCAAGCGCACAGCGTAGCGTTCGCCCGCGGCAGCCAGCGCGTGGTCATCCAGCTTGCCAGCCTCATAAAGCACGAACGGCTCGGACCACGGCAGGCCGCAGCGGTTGGCGGTGGCTTGCAAGGGGCGCAGCAACTCGGCAAGCGGAAACAGATTGACGCCGCCTGGCCCGTAGGCCTGCCGCACGTTGCCCGCAGTGGCGGCTACCAGCATGGGCTTGCCTGCCAGCGCGCGGCCCTCCGTCTCATAGGCGATATAGAACATGCGTGTCAGCACGGCGTCCAGCCAGGCCTTGAGCAGGGCGGGCGTGGCATACCACTGGAGCGGGAACTGAAACACGATGTGGTCCGCGCCAAGCAGCCGGCGGACTTCGGCATCCACATCGATGGCGCCGTCCGGGTAGAGGGCGTAGAGGTCGGCGATCTCCACGCCGGGCAGCGTGCTGGCCGCATTGCACAGGGCGCGATTGGCCTTGGATTGGCCGAACCGGGGGTGGAACAGCAGGATCAGGGTCTTGGACATGAGGGGCTCCGGTTGGTAGTACCGCGGTGTGTGCCGTGGTGCGTGCCGTGGCGATGTCTCAAGGATGCCGCTTCACACTAAATCATTCCAATGGATGGTTTGTATGTTCTATTATCTGTTTCATGAATTTACGTGCGATCGACCTCAATCTGCTGACCGTGCTGGACGCCTTGCTCGACGAAGCCCATGTGTCGCGTGCCGCGCAGCGTGTCGGGCTGTCCCAGCCAGCGGCCTCCAGCGCGCTGGAGCGGTGCCGCCATCTGTTCAAGGATCGCCTGCTGGAGCGTGCGCTTGGCGGCATGYAGCTCACGCCAAAGGCGCAGGCTCTGCGCGGGCCGCTGAAGCAGGCGCTGGCCTCGGTGGCGGCGGTGATCGGCGAGCCCGAGGTGGATCTGGCGAGCTTGTCGCAAACGGTGCGCATGCGCATGGCGGACCATCCCGCCGTGCTGGTGGCGCGGCAACTGCATCGGCAACTGGCGTGCAGCGCGCCGTGTGTCAATCTCGTGCTGCAGCCGTGGCAGGGCGCCGATGCTGCGCTCGAGTCCCTGGCGCGCGGGGATAGCGATCTCGCCGTATCCGTGTTTCCCGCCGTGGGCGCGGATTTTCGCCGTCGGCCGTTATTGCGCGAGCACTACGTGGTGGCCATGCGGCAGGGCCATCCGGCCGCCACCGGCTTTGGCCTGGAGCGCTGGCTGGACTACCCGCATGTGCTGGTATCCGGCCGTGGCGACATCCATGGGCCGCTGGACGATGCACWGGCCGGGCTGGGCCTGGCGCGGCGCATCGGCATGGTGGTGCCGAGCTTCATGATGGTGCCGCCGCTGCTGGCCGATTCCGACCTGATCGCCATGCTGCCCAGCCGCTGCCTGCCGGAGGACCCGGCACAGGCCCTGGCGACGTTCGCGCCGCCGGTGGCGGTGGAGGGTTTTTCCCTCCACCTGGCCTGGCATGTGCGCCGCGACGACGACGTGGCCGTGCGGCATGTGGCGGGCCTGATCGAAGGCCTGCTGGCGGCGTAGCGTAGTTTGGTTTTAGTAGTTGAGCGCCACGTTGAGCATGACCGTACGGGGATTGCCCACCGGCACGATGTTGTTGCTCAGGCCGCCGGCATAGTACGCCTTGTCGAACACGTTCTTGACGTTGAGCGCGGCCTTCCAGTGCGATGCCACATAGCCCACGCCAAGGTCCGCCACCGCGTAGCCGGGCACGGTGTAGTTGAAGGTGTAGCCGCGCTTGGCGCTCTCCGCGCGCATGCCGGCGCCGGCGTACCAGCCTGCCAGCGGCCCGCGGAAATGCTTGGTGCCCCATAGCGAGACGCTGTGCCGGGGCACGTTGTTGAGCGGCTTGCCCACATTGGCGGCAACGGTGTCTTCCGTGACCTCGCTGGCGATGTAGGCATAGGCGCCGGCCAGGCTCCAGCCGCCGCCAAGATCCGCCGTCAGCTCTGCCTCCAGCCCGCGCGTGCGCTGCTCGCCCGTGGCAATGCTGAAGCCGGTATTGACYGGGTCCGAGCTCAGCACGTTGCGCCGGGTCAGGTCGAAGGCAGACAGGGTCAGCAGGCCGCGCTTGCCGGGCAAATCAAACTTGATGCCCACCTCGGCCTGGCGTCCCGTCTCGGGCTTGAAGGTGCCGCCGTTGACGTCCGTGCCGCTATTGGGCAGGAACGAGGTCGCGTAGCTGACATAGGGCCGTGCCCAGCTGGTCAGGTCGAGCATCAGCCCGGCGCTGCCGGTGACGGCCCGCGCGGTGTCGTCCAGGCGCGTGGCGGCCAGGCGGTCCGTGGTGCTGGTGCGGGCGGTGTCGTGGCGCAGGCCGGCGGTGAGCAGCCAGCGCTCGGCAAAGCGCACCTGGTCGCGCGCGTAGAAGCCCAGCGTGCTGACGTTGTCTTCCTGGTTCAGGCTGTAGGCGCTGGGGCAGTTCACGGCCGCGCCATACACCGGCTTGTAGACGTTCAGCGCCGCGACGCGGCAGGTACGCTGCAGGCGGCTCTCGTTGCTGCGGTTGTAGTCCACGCCGAGCGTGATCTCATGCTGCTGCCCGGCAATCTCGAAGCGCCGCTGCAAGTTGGTATCCACGCCGAGGGTGGTGCCGGAGAAATCCTGCTGCGTGCCGCTGCGGTTGAGCAGTTGGCTGTTGACGGCCATGGTGCCGCCCGCGATCAGCGTGCCGGCCAGCGACAGCGTTTGCCAGCGGAAATTCTGGTTCAACGTCCAGCCGGAATCAAAGCGGTGGGTCAGCGCATAGCCCAGCCGGTTCTGCTCGCCGTCGTATGGCGCCAGGCCCGGCTCGCCGGTAAAGCGGCTGTTGGGCAGGGTGCCGTTGCGGTTGGCGATGAGCGTGCCATTCACGGGCAGGCCTTGCTGGCGCACATATTGCCGCTCGTTGTGGCTCGCTAGCAGGGTCAGGTCGGTGCGCGCGCCCAGGTCCAGCGACAGCGACGGCGCGATGTAGCGGTTGCGGTAATAGACGTAGTCGGTCGCGTCGTTGCTGTTCATCGCCAGGGCGTTCACGCGCAGCGCGGCCTTGCCGTTTTCCGACAATGGCGTGCCCACGTCCGCCGTGGCCTGCCGCAAGCCGTAGTTGCCTACCGTCAGCCCTAGTTCGCCAAACAGGTCGGGCATGGGGCGCTTGCTGACGATATTGACCATGCCGCCCGGCTGCACCTTGCCGAACAATACCGAGGCCGGGCCTTTGAGCACTTCCACGCGCTGCGCGCCGAACAGCTCCTGCGCCACGCGGTTGTTCGACTCGACCAGCAGGCCATCGACAAAGACGGATTCGGATGCGCGCTGGCCGCGGATGATGAAGTCGTCCCAGCCGCGCCGGCCGTAGACATTGGTGACCACGCCGGCCGAATTGGCCAGCGCGTCACCCAGGGTTTGCGCTTGCTGGCTGTCCATCAGATCGCGCGTGATCACGGTGATGGACTGCGCGTTGTCCGCCGCGGACGTGCCGGACTTGGTCACGCCCGCTGCCCGGCGCGTGGCAAAGCCGGTGTCGGCGCGGGGATCTTCGGCGGCGCTAACCGTGACGGCCGGCAAGGTGGTCTCGGCGTCCGGGGCGGCCAGGGCCATGGCGGGGGAGAGCAGGCAACCCAGGGCGGCCGGGGCAATCAGTTGGCGAGTGAGCATGTGCTGCGAGAGTGCGGAAAGCGCCAGATTGTAAATGATAATGATTATCGTTTGTAAGATTCTGCAATGGCATCGGGCTGTGCTTTGCCGGCCCCGGCGAGGCCGAATGCACTCGCCGGCTTTGCCCCTCGCCCTCCAACGCGCTTTCCACCTCAAGCGCGGCAGACTATGGTGACTAGGAGACCGAAGCCCGAACAGGAGAACACCATGGCATCGTCAGCATCCCCCCGCCGCATCGTGATTACTGGCGCCGGTGGCGCGCTTGGCCGCGCCGTTACCCAGGCGTTCGCGGACGAGGGGGCGCGGCTGGCCCTGATCGACCGCGACGTGGAGGTGCTGCGTGCGCACGCGCCGGTGCCCGAGGCCGCGGACTGGCACCTGTTGCTAGCGGCGGACGTGACCTCGACGGACAGCATGGCCATGGCGGCGCGCAGCATCCTCGACGCGTTCGGTGGCGTGGATGTGCTGGTGCACGTGGCAGGCGGCTTCGAGATGGGCGAGCCCGTGCATGCGCTCAGCCGCGAATCCTGGATGCGGATGATGGATCTGAACGCCTGGTCGCTGGTGGCCGTCACGCAGCACCTGGTGCCCGCCATGCTTGCGCAGGGTGCCGGCAAGGTCGTGGCTGTGACCGCGCGCGGCGCCGCTAGCGGCGCCGCCGCGATGGGCGCCTACTGCGCGTCAAAGAGCGCGTTGCAGCGTCTGGTGGAGAGCTTGTCGCATGAGGTGCGCCGAGCTGGCGTCAACGTCAATAGCGTCGCGCCGGGCACGCTCGACACCCATGCCAACCGCCAGGCCATGCCCACCGCCGATCCCACCAACTGGGTCTCGACCGCGGCGGCGGCGCGCGCCATTGCCTTCCTGGCCTCGGACGCGGCGCAGGCGATCCATGGGCAGCACGTGGTGCTGGATGGGCTGAGCTGAGGGGGGCGCTGAACTAAGCCTTGCGCCGTGCCAGGGGTAATGTCGCCAGCCGCTCCAGCACGATGGCACGCATGCCCGCCGGCGCCGGCAGCTGCTCCAGCAATGCMGGCCAGCGCTCGTGCGCCATCGCCACCGCGTCTTTCACGGCGGCGGTGGCGATGCGCTCGGCGATCCGGGCCTTGCGCGCGAATTCGCGGTAGGTCTGCAGGGTTTGCTCGCGCTGCTGCCGGTCGATGGCTACGTTCTGGCCGAAGCCGGCAAAGCCCGGCAGGGCAGCCACACTGACGATGTCATAAGCGGGCGAGAGTTCGGGCGCGACGCCGTTGCGGTACAGGAACGAGAAGTTCTTCAGGTGGGCGTCGCTGTTGCCCAGCAGCGTATCGACGGCCTGGCGGATAAAGAACTGCCGCACGTCTTCGATGCCGCGCACGCTGAGGCGCTCCAGCAGTTGCACCAGGGCGGCGTAGGCGTCATGGCCGCCATACTTGCGGTTGGGCATGCGGGTCAGCAACTGGCAGCCGTCTTCGGCATGCACGCGCCCGCCGGGCTCGCGGTCGAAGCGGTCCACGGCGAGGAAGTGCAGGCCGGTGCCAAGGGCCTCGGCCAGCCCCTCGACCTCGATGGCGGCAAGCGGCACGGGCCGGCAYGGTGCCACCGCCACGCCGGCAGCCTGCGCCAGTTGCATCGACACGTATTCGTTGAAGACCTGGCTGTCGTCATTGCGCGCGGGCAGCTTGGCGATCAGGTCGGAGAGGTGCCCATGGGTGGGCATGGAGTAGCGCTTGCCGGCATGCGCGGTGGACAGTGCTAGCTTGTTCTGCACGCCCGAGACCGATGCCGCGCCTTCGGTGGCGCCTTCGATCACGGCAATTTCCAGGTTGTCCGCGCCACCCGTCACGCCGACGGTGCGCACGTGCTCGGGCAGGGCGTCGATGGGCGCGGGGCGCACCACTACCGCGCCCGGCAGGTCGTCGCCGGCGGCGGCCAGGATGCCGAAATCGTCACGGTCTTCGGGATGGTGGCGCGTGGCCTCCAGGCGCTTGCGCAGCTCGCTCTCGGGCAACAGCCCGGCGAAGTAGGGCGGCAGCGCCGCGTTGGTGTTGTACAGCGCGCGATGGAAGGGGTTGGCCAGCACCGAGGCGGTCAGCGTGTCGTTGCCGGGGAAGGTCAGCGAAAGGCTGAGCGTGGGCCGCAGCGGGTCGCCACGGAAGGCCTCTGCCGGCACGAAGCGGCAGGTGCGCTCGACCTCGCACAGATGGCCGCACAGCACGCCGTGCAGGTGCACTTCCAGATAGCGGGGGCGCAGCCCGGGGCTCATGATTCCTGCTCCAGGAACATTTCCACCGAGGTCTTGGCCTCGCGGTCCGGCCCGCTGTCCTTGCCCTCGACCAGGCGCTTCACGGCGAGCAGGTGCTCGCGTGGCACCAGGACCCATTCCGCATCGAGCGCGGCACCCACGGCTTCGAGTGTGGAGGCGCGCACATCGCTGCGGCCGCTCAGCGCCGTGGTCAGGTTGGACGGCGCCATGCCGATCAGCCGGGCCACTTCCCCCAGCGAGGATTTGCGTGTGGCTCGGCGTGCCTGGAGCTGATCGTAGAATGATGCCATGGCATATTTTCATATCAAAAGATATGAAATAGCATAGCACATGACGGTGTTT